>JBFHEL010000166.1:0-8555 GCA_041584155.1 Saccharicrinis sp. | reverse complement strand
GGACTGATAGTAAGGAAATAGTAGAGCATTACGGTGATATTCTCTTTAAAAATGGTGATGTGGATGGTGCTCTTATTCAGTGGCAAAAAGCCCTGGATTTTGGTGAGGATGTAGAATTATTGCAAAAAAAGATTGATTTAAGGAGATATGTGGAGGAGTAGTGTTGTATATTTTTTTGTAGCTATTATTTTATTTAGTTCCTGTAGGGCTATTAAAACTGCCAATTATGGTAAAGTATCTAATATTCCCGATGTAAAACTTCGAAAGGAACTCAAGGATAATGAGTTAGAGTTTGATAAACTGTATTTAAAAAAAGCTAATTTTACCTTTGATAACGGTGAACAAAGCAAATCATTTAAGGGCAGTATTGTTGTTCTTAAGGATAGTATGATTATTTTATCCATTTACGCCTTGATGGGTATTGAATTGGTAAGAGCAAAATTCACAACTAGTGAGGTTGTTATTATAGACAAACACAATAAGAAAGTTTTCTCTACTAATTATGCCTTTTTTAGTGATAAATATGGTGTAGATATCGATTATCGTATTCTGCAGTCAATACTTTCTAATAGTTTGTTTCTGTATCCTTCAGAAATCGATTATTACGATGGTTTAAAGAAATATAAGCATGATGTTGATGACGATAGTTATATCTTTAAATCTTTTAAAGATAAGCGTTTAAATAGGATTAACAGAAGAAGTAGTAATGATTTGGTATTGCATGAGTTTAAGATTTATCCAGAGATATTTAGGATTTTTAATATTTATGTAAAGGATTTTGGATCCGACCAAACATTGGAGGTCGACTATAAAAATTTTATTAAGTTCGATAAAATTTTGTTTCCCGAATATCTTGAAATTAAGGGTCGTAATGCAGTTAATCAATTAAAGATAAGCTTAAAGATTAATTATTTAGAACTAAATGATGGTGGTAGTTTACATTTTGAAATCCCTTCTTCATATTCGATTAGTGAAATATAGTTGTCTGTTTTTATTATTAATCTGTACAAATATTTCTTTTAGTCAATCTAACGATCTTGAAAAGTTAAAGGATTTACGCGTTAAATACTCAGCTGAAATAGATAATGCTCAAAAGTTATTAATGAGTAATGATCAGTCGCGTAAAAATTATTTAAAGGAATTAAGAATTTTAAATTCGAAAATATCTGCTCAGGAAAATATTATTGCCACTTATAATAAGGAAATTGATCAAATATCTGCAATTATAGCATCAAATGATGCATTAGTTCAAAAATTAAATATTGAAATTAATGAGATTAGAAATAGCTACGAAAAGCTAATTATTGAAGCAAATAAGCACTATAAGAGCGATTATAATGAATTTATGATACTGTTTAGTGCAAAGACGTTTTCTGAAGCTTATAGACGCTTTAATTTGATGAAGCAATATAGTAGTTATAGAAAAAGACAAGGACTTATTTTGATAGAAACGAAGCAAAAGCACGATAGTATTATTTTAGTTAATAAAGTCATTCTTCAACAAAAACAAGAATCCTATAAACTTTTATTGGATGAAATAGAGGCTATAAAAATATCTGCTTCTCAAAAGAAAAGTTATGTTTCTAAACTTCAAAAAGAAGAAGCCTGGTTAAAAGAAGAAATTGCGAGCAAGAAAAAAGCATCTGATGAATTAGAAAAAAGTATTGAGAAATTAATTCATGCTTCTGTTGCAAAATCATCAGATTATTCCTTTAGTAATTTTGCGCAAGCTAAGGGTAAACTTTTATGGCCTGTTAAGGATGGAATTGTTACCAGTAATTTTGGTGAACATAATCACGCCGTTTTAAAGGGCGTAAAAGTAAAGAATAATGGAGTAGATATCACAGCGGCTAAAGAAAACGACGTAAAATGTGTTTATGAAGGTACTGTAAGCCGCGTCATTGCTATTCCAGGGTACAATAAGGCGGTTATCATCCGGCATGGAAAATATTTGACAGTATATGCGAATTTAGTTCGTGTTTATGTAAAAAGTGGAGATAGTGTTAAAAGTGATCAAAGTATTGGTCAAATTTATGCTGAAACAAATGATAAGAGTGGTATATTGCATTTTGAGATATGGGAGGAGAATAATAAGATTAATCCTCTAAACTGGTTAAGTGAATAATTATTATTATGTAAGTGGTTACTAAGTTATTCACATTTTTTCTCTTTTATGGTAACTATTTGTTTAAAAAATAGTATACGTCATAAAACGAGCGTAATCTGAAGCTAAATGGACTTAACAGTGGAAAGAATTGTAATTGAATCTGATATTAAAAATATTAGCCTGATTGAGAAGCTAATAGATGATGTTTCTAATCAGTATAATTTACATTCCGATGTTTATGGTAAAATATTACTCGCTATTGTAGAGGGGGTTAATAATGCCATAGTACATGGTAATAAACTCGATTTATCTAAAAAAGTATCGTTAGAGTATCAGGTTAGTGATAAATTTGTTGAATTTGTCATTACTGATGAAGGTTGCGGCTTTGAGTTTTCTTCTATACCTGATCCTACATTACCTGAAAATATTGAAAAAACGCATGGACGTGGTATTTTCTTAATGAATCATCTTGCTGATAGCATTGAGTTTGAGAATAATGGTAGTAAAGTTAAACTTATATTCAATCTATAAGTGACTCAATTTTTTTACGAAGATATTCCATCTATTGATGTTGATGAAAAAAAGATTAATTCCTGGATTAATCTTATCATTACTCAAAATGACTGTATAGCTGCAGAAATTAACTATATTTTCTGTACCGATGAGTATATTTTAAAGGTTAATAATCAGTATCTTAATCACGATTATTTTACCGATATTATTACTTTTGATTATTGTGAAGATAATAAAATATCGGGTGATTTATTTATTAGTATTGATACTGTTCGTTCTAATTCTAAAACCTATCATACTTCTTTTTTGCAGGAACTAAACAGAGTTATTATTCATGGTATTCTGCATTTACTAGGTTTTAAAGATAAAACTGAATCTGAAGCCGCAGAAATGCGCAGGCAAGAGAATATGGCCCTGGAAGCTTTGGAAACAATTTCTTAAATTTTCTGTTACCTTTTTGTTATCTAAATAACTGGATACTGTACATTTGCATCCTTAAGTAATTGTTATGGATTTTAATTATGATATTATTGTAGTAGGCGCGGGTCATGCTGGTTGTGAAGCTGCTGCCGCGGCTGCGAATTTAGGTTCTAATACATTGTTGATTACAATGGATATGAACAAAATGGCCCAAATGAGCTGTAATCCTGCCATCGGAGGTATCGCCAAGGGACAAATCGTTCGTGAAATTGATGCCTTAGGTGGTTATTGTGGTATTGTTACTGATCGTTCGTCTATCCAATTTCGGTTGTTAAACCGTTCTAAAGGACCCGCCATGTGGAGCCCAAGATCACAGTGCGACAGGATGGTATTTTCTGCGCAATGGCGCTCTTTACTGGAAAATACTGACCATTTATCGTTTTGGCAGGATACTGTTGTGGATATAGAGTTTAATGAAGATAATTTACATACTGTTGTAACTAAAATGGGCGTATGTTTTCATTGTAAAGCAATTATTCTCACTAATGGTACATTTTTGAATGGTTTAATGCATATTGGTAAAGTTCAAATGGAAGGCGGACGTATTAGCGAACCGAGTTCATATGGTCTTACAAAGAAACTTTTTGATAAGGGTTTTACTACCGATCGGATGAAAACGGGTACACCTGTTCGAATTGATGCAAGAACGGTTGATTTTTCTAAATGTGCCGAACAGGTGGGGGATGATACTTTCTACAAATTCTCTTATTTACCTTATGAGAAAAGCCAATTACAACAAAAAAGTTGTTGGTTAACTTATACTAATAATGAAGTTCATGATTCTTTGCGTGATGGTTTAAAAGAATCACCTTTATACGATGGTACTATTCAAAGTATAGGTCCTCGTTATTGTCCAAGTATTGAAACTAAAATCGTCACTTTTGCAGATAAGGATAAGCATCAGTTACATTTAGAACCAGAAGGAGAGTCTACAATTGAGTATTATTTAAACGGGTTTAGTAGTTCACTGCCTTTGCATGTTCAACTCGATGCGCTTAAGAAAATACCCGGATTAGAAAACGCCAAAATTTTTCGACCAGGTTATGCGATAGAGTATGATTTTTTTGATCCTACCCAATTACAGCATACTTTAGAAACCAAGTTAATTCCTAATTTATATTTTGCTGGTCAGATTAATGGTACTACTGGTTATGAAGAAGCCGGTGCACAAGGTTTAATGGCAGGTATTAATGCACATCTTAAAATAAATGGACAAGATAAATTCGTTTTAGGTCGTGATGAAGCATATATTGGTGTTTTAATTGATGATTTAGTAACTAAAGGGGTAGATGAACCCTATCGTATGTTTACCTCGCGTGCTGAATATCGTATTTTATTGCGACAGGATGATGCAGATGTACGTTTAACACGTAAAAGTTTCGATTTAGGTTTAGCCAAACACGAACGGGTTTGCTTACTCGACGAAAAACTTAAATATAGGGATTCAATTATTGAGTTTGTTAATAATTTCAGTATTAAACCTCAATATATAAATAATTATCTCGAAAGTATACAATCGGCTCCACTTAAACAGGCTGTTAAACTTAAGGATGTTCTACTCAGGCCACAAGTTAAAATATTCGATTTAATTGAAGCCATTGATCCTTTTAAGAATCATGTGAAGGATATTCCTTTGGATAGAAAAGAGGAAATTATAGAGTCGGCTGAAATTTTTATTAAATACCAGGGGTATATTAATCGTGAAAGATTAATGGCAGATAAATTATCACGATTACAAAATTTAGACATTAAAGGTCGTTTTGTTTATGAGGATATAAAATCTATTTCTACTGAAGCGCGTCAAAAGTTATCGAAAATTAATCCTGAAACGATTGGACAGGCCAGTAGAATATCGGGTGTAAGTCCAAGTGATATTAATGTACTATTGGTATTGATGGGTCGTTAAAGTTGTTCCACGTGGAACGATTATTTTATTAGTTTAATTATACAAACATGAAGATTTCGGGAAAAATTATAGATATAATTAATAAGGATATATTCAATGGTACCTTATTTATTCAGGATGGAAAAATTGCTAAAATAGAGAAATCAGACATTGAATATACTCATTATATTTTACCTGGTTTGGTTGATGCACATGTTCATATTGAAAGTTCTATGTTAACTCCTGTTGAATTTTCGAAATTAGTTGTTCCACGTGGAACGGTAGCAGTAGTTACAGACCCACATGAAATAGCCAATGTGATGGGGGTAAAAGGAGTGGATTATATGATTGAAGATGCTAAAAATACACCATTAAAGTGTTTTTTTGGGGCTCCTTCCTGTGTGCCTGCTACTTCTTTTGAAACGAGTGGAGCTGTTATTTCTTCTTCCGAAATTGAAGAGTTGCTCAAAAGAGATGATATCTGGTTTCTTTCTGAAATGATGAATTTTCCGGGTGTGATTTATCATGATGAAGAAGTTTGGAATAAGATTAAAGCGGCGCATAAAACTGGTAAAAGAATAGATGGACATGCGCCGGGTTTAATGGGAGTAGATTTAAAAAAATATACGGATGCAGGTATCTCAAGCGATCATGAATGTGTTACGGTTGAAGAAGCTATTGATAAAATAAATAATGGTGTGGTTGTTCAGATAAGAGAGGGAAGTGCGGCTAAAAATTTTAACCAGTTAGCTCCTTTGTTTGATACCAACCCTGATGATATCATGTTGTGTACAGATGATTCCCATCCTGATGAAATCATCCATAAAGGTCATATTGATAAAATTATTCGTTTAGGATTAGCTAAGGGGATAGATATTTTTAAACTATTAAAGGCAGCTATTTTAAAACCAGTAGACCATTATAAATTACCTGTTGGTTTATTAAGGGAGGGTGATGATGCCGATTTTATAGTAGTTGATAATTTATCCGATTTTAATATTCAGGATACCTACATCCAGGGTAAACATGTTTTTGGTGGGGGAGAGATCTTGTTCGATATTCCAAAATCAAAGGTTATTAATCATTTTAATATCTCTAAAATTTCCATGAATGATATTAAAGTGGAATATAAAGAAGGGAAAGATATTAGGGTTATTAAGGCCGTAGATGGAGATCTTATCACTGAAGAAATGATATGGAAACCATCAAATACAGCTGGTTTTATCGAATCAAATACGGAAGAAGATATTCTTAAAATTGTTGTTTTAAATAGGTATAATGCTGCATCTCCTGTTGTTGGTTTTATTAAAAATATAGGTTTAACAAAGGGTGCTATTGCTTGTAGTGTAGCTCATGATAGTCATAATTTAATAGCTGTCGGTGTTTCAGATAAGGATATTACAACTGCTTTAAATCTAATAATTGCCCATAAAGGAGGTATATCATATGCCTATGCTGATGATATAGATTGTTTGCCTTTGGAAGTTGGTGGTTTAATGACAGGGACAGATGGGGTACTTGTGGCTCAAAAATACCAGGAATTAAATAATAAGGCGCGTAGTTTAGGTTCTAATTTACATGCTCCATTTATGACACTCTCATTTATGAGTCTTCTGGTAATTCCTCAAATTAAGATTGGAGATAAAGGACTGTTTGATGTAAGTACCTTTTCTTTTACAAATTTGTACGTTTAATGGATAAAACGATTAATCCCAAAATTGAATATTTAAAAGATAAAATTGCGGTTTTACCCTCCGACCCGGGAGTGTATCAATATTTTAATAAGGAGGGTAAAATTATCTACGTTGGTAAGGCCAAGAACTTAAAAAAGCGGGTGAGTACGTATTTTGTGGGTAAGGCAAATAATGGTAAAACCGCTCTGTTAGTTCGTAATATTGCTGATATTGCACATATCGTAGTGGATACAGAAGAGGATGCTTTACTACTCGAAAATAACCTAATAAAGAAATATCAGCCCCGCTATAATGTCCTTCTGAAAGATGACAAGTCTTTTCCCTGGATAGTGGTTAAGAGTGAACCTTATCCCAGAGTCTTTTCAACCCGTCATGTTATCAAAGATGGAAGTCTTTATTTTGGTCCGTATACATCCACAGGGATGGTCCGTACCCTTCTTGATCTGTTTAAATCACTTTATCCTTTGCGCAATTGTAAACTAAACTTAGCGCATAAAAACATTGCTCAGGGAAAATATAAGGTCTGTCTTGAATATCATTTAGGAAATTGTAAGGGTCCTTGTGTTGGCCAATATCATGAGGATATTTATCTTAAAAATATAGAGGAGATCAAACATATTCTTCGTGGTAATATTCACTCAGTGATTAAATATCTTAAGGATTTAATGTTTGAATATGCCGCTGTTTATAAGTTTGAAGAAGCAGAAGAAGTGAAACAAAAAATTAAACAACTCGATAGTTACCAAAGTAAATCTACTGTGGTATCTTCAAATATTAATAATGTAGATGTATATTCTATTATTGACGATGAAGAATCGGCGTATGTAAATTTTCTTAAGGTGGTAAATGGAGCCATTATACAAGCCCATACCATTGAATTTAAAAAGAAATTAAATGAGTCATTGCCTGAGTTGTTGTCATTAGCTATATCTGAAATAAGAGAAAGATTACATAGTGCTTCTCGTGAAATCATTGTTCCTTTTAAACCCGATACGCACTTTGAAACAGTAAAATTTATCGTCCCAAAAATGGGAGATAAGAAGAAACTACTCGAACTTTCAGAACGTAATGTGAAATATTATCGCCTCGAAAAACTCAAACAACAAACTATACGAAAAAAGGAATCACGTGAAGATAGAATTTTAAATACTATGCAGCGTGATTTGAGATTAAAGGTACAGCCTGCACATATTGAGTGTTTCGATAATTCAAATATTCAAGGAAATTTTCCCGTCGCAGCTTGTGTGGTTTTTAAAAATGGTAAACCTAGTAAAAAAGATTATAGACACTTTAATATTAAAACAGTGGTTGGACCTGATGATTTTGCCAGTATGGAAGAAATCATTGAAAGAAGATATACACGCCTAATTAATGAAAATGAGGCTTTACCTAATCTGGTAATTATTGATGGAGGTAAGGGGCAGTTAGGTGCCGCTGTAAAGATTTTTCGTCGTTTAAATATAGACGATAAAGTGGCTGTGATTGGTATTGCAAAACGCTTAGAAGAGATATTTTTTCCCGGAGATTCGGTACCCTTATATCTCGATAAAAACTCAGAAACATTAAAGATCATTCAACATGCCCGAAATGAAGCACACCGTTTTGGTATAACTTTTCATCGTAATCAACGCTCTAAAAACTTTGTAGACTCTGAACTGGATCGTATAAGCGGAATAGGAGAGAAGACTACCCGGCTTTTATTAGGAGAATTTAAATCTGTTGAACAAATTAAAAAGTTATCTATTGAGAGCTTACAAGCTTGTATTGGTAATGCCAAAGGGAAGCTGGTATGGAATTATTTTAATGCCCAGCATACTGAAAAATAATAAGGATAAATACTGCAGGTGAATATTTTTCCTAACATTTACCTGCAACT
>JBFHEL010000165.1:0-8576 GCA_041584155.1 Saccharicrinis sp. | reverse complement strand
TTAAACACATGCCAGTAAAAATTAGATTAGCTAGACACGGACGTAAAAGGCATGCTTTCTACCACATTGTGGTAGCAGATAGCAGAGCACCACGTGATGGTAATTTTATTGAGCGTATTGGATCTTATAATCCAAATACGAATCCTGCTACTATCGATTTAAATTTCGATAAAGCTTTAACTTGGTTAGGAAACGGAGCACAGCCAACTGATACAGTAAGATCAATCTTATCGTACAAAGGGGTGTTGATGAAAAAACATCTTTTAGAGGGTGTTAAAAAAGGTGCTTTCGATGAAGCTGAGGCTGAAAAAAGATTTCAGGCCTGGTTAACAAGTAAGGAAGCTAAAATTCAAGCTAAGATTGACGGTCTTGCAGGTAAAGCTGCAGATGAGGCTAATGCAATTCTTGAGCGTGAAGCTAAAATTAACAGCGAAAGAGCTGAAGCAATCGCTAAAAAAGCTGCTGATTTAGCTGCTGAAGCAGAGGCTGCAACAGCAGAGGCAAGTGCAGAGGATGCTCCTGAAGCAGATACTGCTGCTGAAGAACCAGCTGCTGAGTAATTCTGTTCTGTTAGTGAAGATTATTGCTTCGGTGCAAAAAAAAATAAGCCCTCAATTTTATTGAGGGTTTTTTTATGCCCTATTTTTATAATTTTAGAGAAAATAAATAAGAGCTTATGATTCTAAAGGAAAAGTGTGTTCAAATAGGTTATGTAAGTAAGCCTCATGGTGTAAAAGGAGAAATGGCAGTATCGCTATTGGAGGGGTTTTATGCAGAAGATCTGGATCTGGAGTTTTTGTTGCTGGATATTGATAATGGTTTAGTGCCTTTTTTTGTTGAATCGCTAAGAATTAAAGGAGGCAAAACTATTTTAGCCAAACTTGAAAGTGTAGATGCAGAAGAGAAGGCTCGTGAATTTGTTAATACTGAGGTTTATGTGCATGCTGAAAGTGTACATAATGAAGAAGATATGCCTTCCGGAGCTTTCCTTGGTTTTCGTGTGATTGATCAGAAAAAGGGAGGTATTGGTACTATAACCGGAGTGAATGAGATTGCCAATAACCCACTTTTTGTTCTTGACTTTGAAGGTAGAGAGATTCTGTTTCCTGTAAATGCTGATTTTATTTTGCAGGTTGACGAAAAGAATAAAGAGATAGAAGTAAATCTTCCGGAAGGATTAATTGATTTGTACTTGAGCGACGAGGATGACAAGGATGATGATTTTTAGAAGAAAGTATTAAACAGTTTTGGGAGTATTAATTTCTGACTTAATATTTTAATTGACAATAATCACCTGTTAAAGTAGTTAAGCTGTTCGTATTAGGTAGCCTGAATAGGTTAAGTTAATGGTGAAAAAATATGATAGCCCTGTTAATTGAAGGCTATTGTTCCTTTTTCTAGTTTGTTCATTGATTCTTTCCATTCAGCTGTAATGGCTAAAGAAGTTTGAGTTTTATGATCAAAACCAACCATTGTTGAGCTGCTTATTACCTTAATATTTCCCTTATTGTCGGTTAAATGTTGTATCAATTGCATGCTTTTATTGCCAATGCAGGTTACTTTAGTGCGAACAACTAACTTGTCGTTGATAAAAATAGGTAATACAAAGTCTGTTTTAATAGAGGCAATGACTGCTGCAAACTTTTTCCAGTTAATTTGAGTATTAAAGGTTGTTTTAAAATACTCTACTCTGCCTAAATCAAAATATTCCTGAATGGTAGCGTTGTTAACATGTCCCAGACTATCAATGTCGTTAAACCGGATTTGAACGGGTGTCTGATGAAAAAATTGTATTTCCTGAGTGTCCATTTTTTTGTTTAGTGTTTGAGTTGTGTTTTTTTGTGGTTTTTACTCCCTGATGATTTTAATTTCCCCACTCACACCCAATTTGATGATACTCGAGGGTGCTGGGTTTGATGTTTCTTCCTGACGGTATTTGACAATATAATTAACTCCGTTTTTGATTTCATCTGTTATTTCACCGAAATGAGCGGGTGATGCCTGTCCGCTTATGTTTGCAGAGGTAGAAACAATAGGTTTCTTAAATCGCTGACATAACTTTTTGGAGAATTCTTCCCCGGTAATCCTGATGCCAATACTCTTATCTTCTGCCAGAAGGTTAGCTGCCAGATTTTTTGCATTTGGATAAATAATAGTCAACGGTTTTGTGGATAGTTCTATTAAATCCCATGCCATTTCAGGCACCTCGTCCATATAGGAGTTGAGTTTGGCATCGTTATCCAATAAAATCAGCATGCTTTTGCTGTCTTCTCGTTGTTTGAGCTTGTAAATGTGTTGTACGGCTTC
Organism: Saccharicrinis sp.; assembly: GCA_041584155.1. Lineage (GTDB taxonomy): Bacteria > Bacteroidota > Bacteroidia > Bacteroidales > Marinilabiliaceae > Saccharicrinis. The sequence goes on along the minus strand of JBFHEL010000165.1, from coordinate 6,269 downwards.
CGGATTAGTGGCATCACATCCAATGCCCCAAATAGTATCGGTAGGATACAAAATTATACCACCTTGCTGAAGTGTTTCAATGGCTTTTTGTATGTCGTCGTGCATTTTCATTTGATTTAGTATAATATAAAAGTATAAAGATAGCTTTCTTAGAAGCGTATCTTTATACTTTTAATGGTATGCTTTTGTTAGGAAGTACAGGTTTATAAAGTTACCCGATAACACTTATTGCTTTTGCCTGTTTAAATAGAACAGGATCTGTTGTACTGCTTGTGAAAAGCTGAAATATTACTATTTGTAATGAATAAGCTGGGGTTTAATACTTTATAAATTGCATTCCAGAATGTATTATACTGCAACATTATTTTCTCTCAGAGCATCGTTAAGAGATGTTTTTTTATCGGTGGACTCTTTTCTTTTGCCAATGATAAGCGCTGCGGGAACCTGAAAATCACCTGCAGGAAATTTCTTTGTATAGCTACCTGGGATAACCACCGAACGAGGGGGTACGTACCCTTTATATTCTACTGGTTTATCTCCTGTAACATCAATGATTTTAGTAGAGCCTGTGAGTACAACATTAGCACCTAATACGGCTTCTTTGCCAACCCGGCAACCTTCCACTACAATGCAACGAGAACCAATAAAAGCATCGTCTTCTATGATTACAGGAGCCGCCTGAATAGGTTCAAGAACACCACCTATGCCTACTCCCCCGCTAAGGTGAACATTTTTTCCGATTTGAGCGCAGCTTCCCACGGTAGCCCATGTGTCTACCATTGTACCTTTTTCAACATAAGCACCAATATTTACATAGGATGGCATAAGCACTACTCCGCTGGAAATATAAGCGCCATAACGAGCAACGGCATGAGGAACAACACGTATGCCTAATTCTGCATAGTTTCTTTTTAAGGCCATTTTGTCGTGAAACTCCATTGGGCCAGCTTCTATTGTCTCCATTTTTTGAATGGGAAAGTAAAGAATAACGGCTTTTTTAACCCATTCGTTTACTTGCCACTCATCTCCTTTGGGTTCTGCAACTCTTATTTCTCCTTTATCTAACTTCTCTATTAAGATGCGGATCACTTCTTGGGTTTCCGGTTTGCTTAACAAATCCCGGTCTTCCCAGGCTTGCTCTACAACTTGTTTGTATTGCTCTAACATGATGAACTAATTTATAATTTGATGCGAAAATACAATGAAAGCAAGCTATATGCAAATCAATTAGCGGCTATGTGTAATAAATTGAAAAGCGCCAGTAGTAGTTAATTGTGAGACTAGTATTTTATGGTGATAGCTGTATTGTTAGTTAATAGGATGTATTCATTGATTCAAATTCCGCTATTAATTAAATAAAAAGGTTAAAGTTTGGTTAACGGTAAATAAAAAACAATTTAATTTGTCGAATGTTTATACTTTCAGACCTTGTTAGGAATTATTTATGCGTTATTTATATTTAATATTATTGATTTTTTGCCCTGTGCTTACTTTTGCGCAGGAAGAGGATGGTAAAGTTTGGGTTAAGCTGGTAGTTAAAGACCAGGTTAATAATCAGCCTATTGAAAATGCTCAGTTAGTAAGTTTCGAGAGTTTCCAGATTTTTGCAACAGATGCTTCAGGGGTATTCAGAGGGAGTTTAACAAAAACGGATTCGCTTAAAATATTTAGTTTAGGTTATTTGCCGGTTATTTTGCATTTGTCAGAGGAAATTGATTCGCTCAATGAGGTAAATAAGGTCATTCGTCTGAGACGTAAAGTGATAATGCTGCAGGAAGTAGATATTTCTGGTAACAAGGATATGCACTTAAATTTACCTGATGATATTGCCAATGCTCAAAAAAATAATGTGCCTGTTGCTTTAAGAGGGGATGGTTTTAGTGATAAACCCAGTGCCGCAGCAGCAGTGATCAATCCTATTGGATTTGCACATTATTATAGTAAGGCCGAAAAAAGTAAAAGAGAAGCTCTTGAGATGTTGGCTGAGGATGCCGAACAGCAAAAAATTAATGAATTTTATAACCGAGATATCGTTCAGGAAGTATCGGAGTATGAAGGGGAAGAGCTGGATAGATTTATGGTTTACTGTAATATAAATATGAAGCTAACCTCTGAGGATAACCCTCTTCTTGTCAAACAACGTATTGTAGAACTAAAAAAGAAGTTTGAAGCTGAAAAATCACAATGAAAGGATGTGTTATAGCCATATTGTTCATTTTATTGCTCCCCATTATTTCTTATGCGCAGCAAAATGAGATTGGCTTGTTTACCGGTTCCCTTATTGAAATGGACTCGGATAAAGGTGTAGGCTATGCAGCTATTAAAAATATTAAAACAGGCGAGGTCTTTCTTACCAATGAAAAAGGGATTTTTACTATCCGTGGTGCTGTTGGCGATACACTGAAATTTCATAGTCTGGGTTATATCGATACTACCTGGGTGGTGCCTGGTGTTTGGTTTTCAATGCAGGAGGAGGTGAGTTTAAGAGTGCAAACCAGCTTTTATGCTTTGGAGGAGGTTGAAGTTCTGCGTTTTTATTCCTATGCTCATTTTAAACAGGCTTTTAAAGATTTAAAATTGCCCCCTGATGAAAATCAAAAGGTGAAAGATATGGTCCAAGGTTGGGATTTTTCTGAAGCAGTTGCTATGGGAAAGGCTGAGAGAAAATTTAAAGAAGGCACTTTTGGCGTTTCGCTTTCTGTAGGTGGGAAAACAGATATTGATAAGCAACATGATGAGGTGAAACGACTCGAAAGAATAGGAGAGGAGAGAGCCCGGTTTAATTATCTTACTTCACGTGAAAATATCGCCAGTTTAACAGGGTATAAAGGAACTTGCCTTGATTCGTTTATGGTTTTTATTAATGCCAATTATCAATTGGACTATAATATGGCTGAGTATGATCTGCTTGCCTCGGTGCTTCGTGCTAATGAAGACTTTTTTTCCTTAAAAGGTGATGAGTTCTGGTTCTTACAAGGTGATAGTATTCAGGTGCAGTAAGTGTCTGAATATTTTTTCTGCAATAAAATACACTTATCTTTAACTAAATTTTCATTTGCACAATATTAATGATGAGTGAGTTGAATTTAACGCAGATTGTATCCCGTTTTATTAATCATACTAATAGAAATGTTTTTTTAACAGGTAAAGCAGGTACAGGAAAAACTACGTTCTTAAAATATATAAAGGAGCATACCCACAAAAATGTGATTGTGGCCGCACCTACCGGTATTGCTGCTATCAATGCCGGAGGTGTAACACTCCATTCTTTATTTCAACTTCCTTTTGGTGCCTTTATACCCGATAATAATGGCTTATCAAATCGCGCTATAAGCACATCGGTAAATACTCCCCGTAGCCTATTGAGTGCGCATAAAATGCATCAGAATAAACGCTCTTTGCTTAAGAAATTAGAGCTGTTGATTATTGATGAGGTAAGTATGCTAAGGGCCGACTTGTTGGATGCCATAGATCTGGTATTGCGCTCTGTCCGCAGAAAGAGAGAGGTTCCTTTTGGTGGTGTACAGATCCTTTTTATTGGTGATATGCTTCAGTTACCTCCTGTGGTAAATGAGGTGGAAAGGAATATTCTGGCTCCATACTATCCTAATGTGTTCTTTTTTAATGCTCAGGTAATCAGGAATAATATGCCGGTTTATGTGGAGTTGGAGAAGATTTATCGTCAGGCCGATAACCAGTTTATTAACCTATTGAATAACCTTCGTAATAATAAAATGACCGAAGATGACAGGCAGTTGCTCAATAGATATTATCAGCCCGATTATCAGCAAAAGGCCCAGGATGGCTTGATTTTGTTAACCACGCATAATTCCATTGCTAATAATAAAAATCAACAAGCTTTAAAGGAAATCAAAGAAAAATCCTATTTTTTTGAGGCTGAGGTTTCGGGTGATTTCAAAGAGTTTAGCTATCCTGCTGAGAAAATACTTGAGTTTAAAAAAGGTGCTCAGGTTATGTTTACTAAAAATGATTATTCGGGTGAACATCAATATTATAATGGTAAAATAGGAGTGATATCAAAACTTCAGGATGATGAAATTGTAGTAAGTTTTAGCGATGGTTCTGCGTCTGCCTGTGTAGATTTATATGAGTGGGAAAATAAAAAGTATACCGTAAATAAAGAAAATAACCAAATTGAAGAAGAAGTAGTTGGTCGTTTTAAACAGTATCCTATAAAATTAGCCTGGGCAATAACTGTGCATAAAAGTCAGGGCTTGACTTTTGACCGGGCGATTATTGATGTGCAAAATGCTTTTGCACCAGGACAAATTTATGTAGCGCTTTCAAGGCTAAGGTCACTGGAGGGGCTTATATTAACTTCTCAAATTCCGCAGCAGGGATTGGCTATTGATTCCTCCTTAACCACCTTTGCACAGGAAAATAAACAGCAGCATGAGTTGACGCGGATTTTAAAGGATGATTCCAGGAGCTATTTTAATAGTTTTGTGATGCAGGCTTTTGATCTTTCCGGGTTAATGCAGGAATTATATATGCATCTTTCTACCTATAAAAAGAATGAGAAGTGTTCTGTAAAGCAGAAGTATAAGGATTGGGCAATGGAGTTGGTTAAGGATACAGAACAAATAAAGCCTGTAGCAGATTCATTCCGGTTTCAGGTGCATAAAATTGTTAATTCAGAAAATGATAACTATTTACCCCATCTTCAGGAAAGGGTAGAAAAGGCCATTGGGTATTTTGAGCCTATTATTAAAAGTTTGTACGATAAAATGCGTAGTTGCTGTAATGATTTACGTGGGGTTAAAGGAACAAAGGCTTATTATAATGAGTTAATTGATATTTCCAATCTTTATTATGGTCAGCTACAACAGATTTATAAGGCCCGTACCCTTATAGAAACCTCTATCAAAGGCACCGAATTTGACAAAGCTTTAATAAAAGATCCTGAGTTTGATGACCAGATAGAAGTAAAAGGAAAGAATCAAAAGGTAAAGGGGAAAAAGTCAGTAGAAAAAAAAGCAGATACTAAATTGATTACCTACGAAATGTACAAAGAGGGTAAGTCTATTGAACAGATAGCCAGAGAGCGCTCGCTGACTAGTGGCACCATCGAGGGGCATCTGGCTCACTTTGTCCAGCTTGGAGAATTGAATATTTTGGAGCTTGTCTCCAGTGATAAGCTGAATGTTATTGAAAAGGAGATACATAAACAGGATACTTTTGCTCTTGGTGCTCTTAAAAAGGAATTGGGAAATAAGGTTTCTTATGGGGAGATAAAATTGGTGTTGGCATATATGACCAAGGAACAAATGCAGGATAGATAGAATATCCTACCTTTATACTTTATTAAAATATATCTTTTTGTTAAGTCAAGGTTTTTGCCTTGTTAGTGTTTAATACTCATGGCCAAGATAAAACAACATATACCAACATACAGTTTGCAGTCCTTTAGTCACGCTGATGATGCAGGCAGACAGTTTCAGGTTGAGGTTTTTGATGCCAACCGACATTTCCAGGTCAGTTATCCTCATCGGCACGATTTTTTTGAAGTTCTTTACCTTACCAAGGGTTCAGGTATTCATGTTATTGATAGTGCAGAATATGCTATTGAACCTCCCTGTGTGTTTTTTATGTCACCCGGTCAGGCTCATAAGCTCGAGTTGTCGAATGATATAGAAGGTTATATATATATCTTTACGGCAGAGTATTATCTTTTGGATAAGAATAACCAGAATCGTTTGCTTGAATTTCCTTTCTTTTTTACTATCAATCAGGATAACCCACCTTTACTTTTACATAAGCATAGCGATTGTGTTTTTTTGGAACAGTTATTTGTTATGGCTATTAAAGAGCTTAGTAAGGATGAGTCGAGTATTCATCTGTTGCGGTCCTTGTTGGATAGCATATTAAATTATGCAGATACTTTATATAAAAAGGAAGGACAAAGTGTAAGTAATGGGAAGGGGCATTTGCTGGTAAAACGTTTCTTTCAGTTAGTTGAGGAAAATTACCAAAAGAATATGAGTGTAAATCAGTATGCTGAAATGCTTGCTATAACACCAAACCACTTAACACAAACCATCAGGCAGCTTACTGGTCGTACATCGAATGATATATTGCAAAGCAAACAGGTATTGGAAACTAAGCGGTTATTGATTCATACCAATCTTACTGTTAGTCAGATTGCTGATGAACTTCATTTTAGTGATCAGTCCTATTTTACTAAATTTTTTAAGAAAGCAACAGGAGTAACGCCGGGTAAATTTCGCTCGCAGTTTTTGTAGGTAGGT
>JBFHEL010000164.1:0-8639 GCA_041584155.1 Saccharicrinis sp. | reverse complement strand
TTGAGCTTATTTTTTTGTTCTTCCAGTTGAATTTCAGTGGTTTTTAATTGGGTAAAATCCATTCCCACAGACTGGTATTCTGTAATGTGTCCTGTAGAGTCAAAGAGTGCCCTGTCGGTCCATTTTATCCATCTAATCTCATTTCCGGGTAATATGTTTTTTTGTTCGTATTCTTTAATTGGATTAGTTGGCGTTAGTTGATTAAGCTCCTTAATAAAATGTTTTAATTCCTCTTTATCGAGTAGTTGAAATAAATTTTGTCCGATAAATTGTTCGGAGGAGCTATTGTAGTAATTGGCGTAATAGTTGTTTACATAGCTTATGGTGCCATTATTATCAAATCTTCTGATTAAAGCAGGGGAGTCATCTACCAATGAAGTATATCTTTGTTCACTTTTCTCTAAGGCTTTAATGTTGTTTTTATAATCAGTAATATCATTTACAAACATACAAAAGCCGTCCTCCTCAAGAGGAAAAGTGCGTATATGCAGATACTTCTGATTGGAAGAACAATAAAATTCAAAATCCTGTTTATAATTGAGCATCTGTTCAACACGCTCATATATTTTTTTGTATTCAGGATGAAAATCCTTGAGCGTCATTTCTGTGATTTCCTGTTGGCTAAATATGTTAGAGGCTATAGGGTTGGCTTTGATAACTATTAAGTCCTTAAGAATTTCATTTGCATAAATGGGTTTGAATAAGATGACTCCCACAGGTGCATTTTCGAAGAGTTCATCGAGCAGGAATTTTTCCTGATGAAATTGTTCTTCATATTCTTTTTTGTAGGTAACGTCTTCCTTTATAGCAATAAAACCATCTATTTTTCCCTGTTTTTTAATGGGAGATATTCTGGCATGTTCCCAAATTAAACGACCTGTTTTAGTTTTGTTTAAGAATATTCCTTCCCAGCTATCTCCATTTAATATGGTATTCCAGCATTTTTTGTAAAAAGACTTGTCGTGATAATCAGATTTTATCATTTGTGGAGTATGTCCAATAACTTCATCCTTCGTATAACCATATTTATCTTCAAAGGCATTGTTTACATATTTAATAACGCCTTCACGATTGGTTACCATAACAATAGATTCCAGCTCGTTCAGAGCTAAAAGCAGTTCGTCAAAATCTATCATATACCCCAATATTCATATATTAACAACACCATACAATAACGGGAATTTATTCTTTAGGCGCAAATAGAGCATCTATTAATTTCTTTTCCACTATTTTAAAGTTTACGTAATGCGATACTTTTTTATTACTTTGTAAATAAAAATGGCAAAAGACAGGCAACCTCATATCGGAATATTTGGAAGACGTAATTATGGAAAGAGTACGCTGGTTAATCTATTGGCCGGACAAGAGGTGGCTATCGTTTCTAATGTAGCCGGCACAACAACTGATCCTGTGAAGAAATCTCTTGAGATTACCGGGTTTGGTCCTGTTGTTTTAATAGATACTGCTGGTTTTGATGACGAAGGCGAGCTGGGGGAGAAGAGGATTGAGAAAACTGAAAAATCGATGAAGTTAGTTGATTTGGCTATTTTGTTAGTTAGCAATAATATATGGGCAGATGAAGAGCGTGAAATGATTCGTAAATTTAGGTCTTATGATGTGCCTTTTATTGTTGTTTATAGTAAAAGCGATTTGTTACAACCTAACCTTTCTATCAAAGCAGAAGCAGAAGAATCTGGCTGTGCGGATTTTCTGATCTTTAATAAGGATTTGGAAATTACGCCACTGATTAAATCCATTAAAAAAAGTATTCCGGAGTCAGCCTTTAGTCATCCATCTTTATTAGGAGATATTGTAAAGCATGGTGATATTGTTTTGTTGATTACCCCCATTGATATAGAAGCACCCGAGGGAAGATTGATCCTGCCACAGGTTCAGGCCATCAGAGATATTATTGATAATGACGCCGTGTGCATTGTCTTAAAGGAGAGGGAAGTGGATGCTTTTTTAAGAAAGACAAAAATAAAGCCTGCCCTCGTGATTACCGATAGTCAGGTGTTTTTAAAGGCTGATGCTTCTATACCTAAGGATATACCGCTAACAAGTTTTAGTATTATGCTGGCTCGTTTTAAAGGCGATTTTGCCAACTATTTACAAGGGACTCCTGAAATATCGAACTTGAAAGATAATGATAGGGTGTTGTTGTTGGAATCGTGTACACATCATGTTTCCTGTAATGATATTGGACGATCTAAAATTCCTCGTTGGATATCGAATTTCACAGGTAAGCAGCATCGTTTTGATGTGGTATCGGGTTTTGATAAGCTGCCCGCTCCCATTGAGAGCTATTCGTTGGTTATTCAGTGTGGCGGATGTATGATTTCTCGAAAGCAGTTGGTTAATCGCTTAAAGCCTGCCCTTGATGCGCATATTCCTGTTACCAATTACGGTATGGCTATTGCTTATGTATTAGGTATATACCATAGGGCTATAGCTCCCTTTGCACAGGTGAATGAAGATGCTCTTGATTATTTATAAATAATGATAAAAATTGTAATTGCACCCGATAAGTTTAAAGGTTCACTTACCGGTATTGAGTTTTGTGAGGCGGTGGAGAGAGGGATAAGAAAGCATCTCTCAAAAGTGCTCATTAGCAGACTTCCTTTAGCTGATGGCGGCGATGGAACCATGGAGGTGTTGAATAATTATTTAGGCGGAGAAATTAGCACTGTAGAGGTTTACCATCCTCTTTTTAAAAAAATTCAGGCTGCATACCTGTATTCTGAGAGCAAAAAAACCGCTTATATTGAGATGGCCCAGGCCTCGGGTATTCGCTTGTTAAAGGATGTAGAGAAGAATCCTATGGAAACCAGTAGTTTTGGTACCGGAGAGCTGATTGCTGATGCAATGAATAAAGGGGCTGTTCATATTATTTTGGCGATAGGAGGCAGTGCAACCAACGATGCAGGTATGGGAATGGCCAGAGCATTAGGTTATCGTTTTCTGGATAAGAATAATCAAGAACTGGATGGAAGAGGAAAGGATTTAGAGAAACTGTATGTTGTGGATGATACGCATATTCATCCCCGGTTAAGGCTTGTGAAATTTGATGTGGCTTGTGATGTGGCTAATCCTCTTTTTGGTCCCGATGGAGCTGCCTGTATTTATGCCCCACAAAAAGGAGCCTCTCCCCATGAGGTGGAGCTGCTGGATAGGGGTTTGAAAAACTTTAATGCTATAGTGAAACAACAGTTTAAAAAAGACCTGCAAAATATAGCCGGGGCTGGTGCGGCTGGAGGCTTGGGTGCAGGAAGTATCTTATTTTTAAATGCCCGTTTACAGTCAGGAATAGAACTGATTAAAAAGGAAGCGGATTTTGAGCAGGCTATTAAGCAAGCCGACTGGGTAATTACAGGAGAGGGAAAACTTGATCAGCAGACATTTTCGGGTAAGGTCATTAAAGGAGTGTCAGATTCCTTGACCAGTCAAAAACTTGCAGTTTTTTGTGGAGTGAATGAATGTCAACTAAGCGAAATCAGGAGCTTTAAAATAGAATATCTGAATGAAATATCCTCGTTTGCCCGCGATTCGGAGGATTCCATTAAAAATGCCACCAGATATCTGGAAAAAGCAGCTGAACAATTTACACTTAAATGTTTAAAGGATGAAAATCAGGCCTGAAGGAGGTTGAGTTCGTCTAAAAAATTAGAATTTTCTTCTTTGTTTGAAATCCATAAACCATTTTCAGTAAGGTGTTTTTTTAAGATAAGAAAATAGGTAAGCGGGAACTCATCTTTTTGCCATAGTTGTTCATAGTTTAATAATCCCATGTTTTTAATAAAGCTGTCAAGTTCTTGTGTTATAGCCTGGTAAAAAGTTTTAAAACAGCAAGAAGTGTTGATCATGAGCTGTGCCGAATCTTCATTAAATAGATCGGCCAGATACCTGATTTGTATGTGTAGCGATTTGCCATCGGGTGTGCTGATGATCCATTTGTAACCCGAGGTTTCATTGTACCAGTCTATCCAACAAATATTTTCTTCGTCCCATAAATGGGAGGGTTCATACACTAAGCTTACCATTCCCTTGAGAAGGTCATAAAGGGGATTACTTACATTGGTAATTTGAAAAGGTATCTTTTTATCATGCACCACTAACTCACCACTGGCTTTACCGGGAGAATTGATATGATAAGTGAATTGTACCTCTTTGTGCATATGATTGACGAGAATAATATTGGTTAAAAATAAGAAAGATGTTGATATTTATATCACAAAAGAAAGATTATTTATCAGTAACATCTTTTAAACGGAAACCCAGACGTAATAAATGCTCAGGTTTTAACAGCTTTGAGAGTGTTTCTTCATCAACTAATTTAAGCTGATGATTGGCCTCAAAGATGTTACATTTTTTTTCGTTCATCAGTAGGGCCAGTTGGCTTGCTTGATGGTAGCCGATATAGGGAGATAAGGCTGTGGTGACCGAAGGATTCATGAACAGGGTGTTTTTATGATCAGCCTGTTTAAATAGTATCCCTTCTAAAAGGTTATTTTTAATCGTGATATTACAGCTTATCAATAGTTTAATGCTCTCGAGCAGGGCGTGCCCTATTGTTGGAAGGTAGGCATTAAGATCCAGACAGCCCTGAGCACATAGAGATGAGATGAGCTGGTCGTTGGCATATATTTTATGGGCTGCTGAAATCACAAATTCTGCAATCACCGGATTCACTTTTCCGGGCATGATGGAGCTTCCTATCTGTTTTTTAGGGAGAAATATTTCGCGGTTGATAAATAAGTCAGAGCCTAGTAGCCGCAGGTCTGCTGCCATTTTTTCAAGGTTAACAGCATGGGCTTTTAAGGTGGCATGTACTTCAACATAGCTATCCAGATTAGCCGTGTTATCTGATAAATTCTCAGAGCGGGTAATGGGCAGTCCTGTTAATTTCTGCAGCTGAGCTACCACCTCCATCATAAAAAAAGAAGGAATAGACATGCCTGTTCCAATAGCCCCGCCACCCAAATTGACTTCTTTGATACGTTCAAAACATTTACTTACCCTCCACCAATCGCGCGATAAAGCATTGTTGTAGGTACTGAATAACTTATCGTAGGAGGAAGGCACTGCAGCCTGCATTTGAGTATAGGCCTGCCTTAAATGATTGCGGGTTTGAGATTCAACCTTTTCAAGAGATAAGAGTACTTCGTTAATTAACTCATCTAAGTCTTTTAAAAGGGTGATAATAGCAACTTTTAAGGCAGTAGGGATAACATCGTTAGTAGATTGATAGATATTGGCATGCTCAATGGGATCAATGGTGCGGTAATCTCCTGGCTCTTTATTCAGGTTTATAAGTGCGTTGTTGGCTATTATTTCATTGATGTTCATATTTATACTTGTTCCTGCGCCTCCTTGTATGGCAGGTACTATAAAATGATTAAAGTGTTTGCCCTGACCAACTTCTATGGCTGAGGTAATCATGGCATTGATAATGTCATCAGAGATAAAGCTGATTTTTTTATGGGCGTATTTAACTCCGGCAGCTTGTTTAAATTTTAAATACGTTTCGTAACAGGCTTGCTTTACCGTTCCTACAGCTTTATACCATTCTATAGAAAATGGAGAGCAATCAGGAAAGTTTTCTCTGGCTCGTACCGAGTTAATGCCATATAAAGCATCTTTGGGTATTTCAAGGGAACCAATAAAGTCTGCTTCTGTGCGCATAAGTTGCTGTATTAAGGTTTAAAAACAAGAATGGTAATATCGTAAAAATACAATTCTCCAGCAAAATTTGATCTTCCTGCCCATGTGTATTTCTGTGTGTAATGTCTTTTTAAAGTATGCAGAAAACAGGTTTTTTTGTTACATCGCTTCTTTATTCCTGGGCTCCAGCATACTTTTTTACATCTTCAGCAGTAATAATTTCGGGGCATAAAATAATAAGCCTTTCAATAACATTCCTGAATTCCCGAATATTTCCTGTCCAGTTAATCTTTTGAAGTTCTTCAATAGCCTCCTGTGAAATAGTTTTCTCTGCAACACCTAATTCCTTGCATATTTGAGTGTTGAAATGGCTGGCTAGTATTGGAATGTCATCTAAGCGGTCGTTCAATGCAGGTACATGAATTAATATTACACTTAAACGATGGTATAAATCTTCTCTAAAGTTGTTTTGATTTATTTCTTCTTTAAGGTTTTTGTTTGTAGCAGCTAATACCCTAACATTCACTTTTATATCTTTATCGCTGCCTACTCTGCTTATTACATTTTCCTGTAAAGCTCTTAATACTTTGGCCTGAGCATTGAGACTCATATCACCTATTTCATCTAAAAAGATGGTTCCTCCATTTGCTTGTTCAAACTTTCCTTTGCGTTGTTTGTGTGCCGAAGTAAAAGCCCCTTTCTCATGACCAAATAATTCGCTTTCAATAAGTTCCGAAGGAATGGCGGCGCAGTTTACTTCAATGAATGGTTGTGTGGCCCGGTTACTTTTTTCATGTAACCATCTTGCAACAAGCTCTTTGCCGGTTCCGTTTTTTCCGGTAATAAGTACCCTGGCATCTGTTGGTGCAACCTTTTCAATCATCTCCTTTACCAGTTGAATAGGTTCTGACTCGCCAATCATTTCATAGGTCTTGCTTACCTTACGTTTAAGTACCTTGGTTTCTACTACCAGCTCCTTTCGCTCCCTGGCATTTTTAATGGTAACCAGCAGGCGGTTTAAATCCAGCGGTTTTTCAATAAAGTCATAAGCACCTTTTTTAATGGCTTCAACGGCTGTGTCGATATTTCCATGACCAGAAATCATCACAACAGGGACATCCTGATTATTCTTCATAATGATATCAAGCACTTCGATGCCATCCATATTGGGCATTTTAATATCGCACAATACCAAATCGAATTTATCCTTTGAAAAAAGTTCAAGGCCCTCTTCTCCGTTTTCGGCAGTGACTACCTCATGACTTTCATATTCTAATATGTCCTTTAGGGTGTTTCTGATGCTTTTTTGATCATCAATTACCAGTATTTTTGCCATAGTATATTATAATCTTTTATTCAAAATTTGGTATATAGCACCTTCTTTAAGTGCGTAACTGCATTGATATAAGTTTGTTAGGTTTAATTTATTGATGATATATTGAATAAATATAGAGGCCAATACAATCATTTCAACCCGATGAGGATCCATTCTGTTCATCAGCAGGCGTTGTTCAATTGTACTGTTCAGATATCTCTGGTGAAGTTTATCCAACAGCTTGCGTTCTATTTTATAACTGGTTAGCTTGCTCATATCCAGATGAGGATGTTCTTCGGCAGCCACCATGGTAGCAATGGTATCAAAGGATCCTGAGGATCCGATGAGCGTAGATACCTGGTGTTTATTCATCTCGCCGAACAATAAGGTTAATTCCTCATTAACATACTTCTCTAGTTTGTTAATCTCATTTTGTTGAATAGGTTCCGAGGGTTTCACTAAGTCAAGCATGCGAGCTGCACCTATATTGAAACTGTGTTTCCATATTACACCTTGTTTAGAAGCGATAATAAACTCAGTACTTCCTCCTCCAATGTCCATAATAAGGACTTTTTCTTCTCCAATAGGAATCACTTGTTTTACGCCATCGTAAATAAGTTCAGCTTCTTTGTCTCCCTGAATCACCCGAATGTTGAGATCGTATTTTTGTTTGACCAGATCCACAAACTCCTGCCCGTTGGAGGCAGAACGAATGGCTGATGTGGCAAAGCAGTGAATCTCCTCAATATCAAATTGGCGGATGGTTTCTAGGTGTGTTTCCAAGGCCTGAAAACCACGCTCAAAAGCCTCAGGGGTTATCATGCCATTATTAATGCCTCCCTTGCCTAATTTGGCGGGGTATTTGGTCTCTGATAGAATAGTATAGTTGTTGTTTGTCACTTCTGCCACCAATAAATTAAAGGTGTTGGTGCCTAAATCAATGATTCCTATTTGCATATTATATGTTTATTATTTTCCTGCCTGAATAAACCATTTCCATATTTCCTTGTAGCTGACCTTTTTACCGTACATTAAAATGCCGGTTCTATATACTCTTGCTGCAAACCAGGTGAGAAATAAAAAAGATGCTGTTAATATAAACATTGACAGTATCAATTCCCATGCCGGAACGTCATATGGAATTCTTGACATCATGACAACAGGTGAAGTAAAAGGGATCATAGAAAACCAGAAGGCTATATCGCCATGTGGGTTGTTGAATGCCGACATAGCTACATAAATGGAAGCAATTAATGGTAACATGATGGGCATGATAAATTGTTGTGTCTCTGTTTCATTGTCTATTGCAGAGCCTACGGCAGCAAAAAGAGCAGAGTAAACCAGATACCCACCAATAAAGTAAAAAATAAAGAATGCAATGATGGTTATAATGTTTGAGTCATTAATAATTTCCATTACAGTATTAAAGGTGTCTTGGTTAACATCTTGCCCAACGCTTTGGGAAACGTCTTGATCCATTTGTTGGGTAAGCTCAGTTGTGGGTGTTTGTTGCGTGTTCTGGTTAAAAATAAAGTTCTGCATAACGCCAGTAATAGCTAATGTTAAGATGATCCAAAGCAAAAACTGTGTGATTGCCACCAGGCCAATACCCACTATTTTACCCATCATTAACTGAAATGGTTTGACCGATGAAATAATGACT
>JBFHEL010000163.1:0-8695 GCA_041584155.1 Saccharicrinis sp. | reverse complement strand
GTATAACCTATTCTTTCAATTACCTGACGAGCTATGTTTTGAACAGGAACATAACCATTTGTTTTAACCTCGCCACTTAAAACAACCAATCCTGTTGTTACTAAAGTTTCTGCAGCTACCTTTGATTCGCGGTCCTGACGAAGAAACTCATCCAGCAAGGCATCAGAAATTTGATCGGCTACTTTATCAGGATGACCTTCGGAAACCGATTCAGATGTAAATAAATATCCCATTACATTTAACTGTTTAGTATGAATAAATAATGACAATGGATAGTATTAAAGAAAAGAATTATGCGTTTTAGCACTTTTTTTGAGTGGTTGCAATCAGTCAAATCCATCCACTATCCCTGGAAATTTTCCACTGCAAAATTACAAAACTTTACCTTCAACCGACATATGAATGCTATTTTTTTTCACTTTAATATAGTAGGAGTTTTAAAAGTAAATAATTTTTACTTTTCTAACCCTTTGATTTTCTGAATACATCCTTTTTTATTTGATTTTTTTTAAAAAAATATTTGGTGTGTATTAAATTTGGTATATCTTTGCATCCGCATTTGAGAATAAAACAACGCTCAAGTGACATAATGCTCCGTTCGTCTAGGGGTTAGGACGCCAGGTTTTCATCCTGGTAACAGGGGTTCGATTCCCCTACGGAGTACTTTAAAAAAAACAGAGTGATATAATTTTACGGTAGAAAGATGGCAAATCATAAATCGGCGTTAAAAAGAATTCGTCAAGCAGAGAAGAAAAGGGCACACAATAAGTACTATGCTAAAACTGCACGTAATGCAGTTAAAAAGCTACGTGGCACTACTGAAAAAGAAGCTGCTGCTGAAATGTTTCCAAAAGTAGCTGCTATGCTTGATAAGTTAGCTAAGATTAACGTTATTCATAAAAACAAAGCTTCTAACTTAAAGTCTAAGTTAGCTAAGCATATTAATAAGCTATAATTATAGCTTATATATTTGCTCCGTTCGTCTAGGGGTTAGGACGCCAGGTTTTCATCCTGGTAACAGGGGTTCGATTCCCCTACGGAGTACGTAATTGTACCTTCATGTTCTTACGTGAAGGTTTTTTTATGCCTTAAATTTGACATTTAGCGATTAAAACATTTACTTACTGTTAAACATTAGGTAAATGAGCTACCGTAAATTAAGCATAAAAAACTGGGCAGTAGAAGATCGCCCCAGAGAAAAACTCCTTAGCAAAGGCCTATCAAGTCTTTCCAATGCTGAATTAATAGCCATACTCATAGGCTCAGGTAACCGCGAAGAATCGGCCGTTGAATTAGCTAAACGCATCCTCTACGATGTTCACAATAACCTTAACGAATTAGGCAGAACCACCATTGAACAGCTACAACGTAACTACAGAGGCATAGGAGAAGCAAAAGCAATTAGCATTGTTGCAGCGCTGGAATTAGGGCGCAGAAGAAAACTCAGTGATGCCCGAGAGAAACAAAAAATTCACAATAGTCGCGACATTTATGAATTAATGCATCCCCTGTTAGCCGATCTGCCACACGAAGAATTTTGGATCATCCTCCTTAACCGGGGAAACAAAGTACTAAGTACTCAAAAAATCAGTCAGGGCGGTATATCAGGTACAGTGATTGATACCCGTTTAATTATGAAGTCGGCAATCGATCAACTGGCTTCTTCCATCATTTTATGCCACAACCACCCCTCAGGACAAAAACATCCCAGCGCACAGGATAAGTCAATTACCTCCAAGTTAAAAGAAGCCGGCAAAATAATGGATATCCCGGTGCTTGATCATATCATTGTGACCGAGAATGGATTTTATAGTTTTGCCGACGAAGGTGAGTTAATTTAAATCAGGAGAAATGAATTAAAAAAACTCCCTATTCCTTAATTAAACCCATTCGAAATAAAATTCCCCTAATACATTTTATCATCGTATATACTCCAATACTTTTCAATTTCTTACCAATTAAAATATGTTTATCAATATCAGAATAATTTCCTAACACATACGACATATAAAACCCATGATCATAAAAAGGAGAATCAATATAATAATGCCACCACATATCTCCAAACGCACTCACATGCTTCCATGGTTTTTGATAGACATAGTGTACAATATGCGGTTTAATATCTTTAAATCTACCAAAAAGATGCTGAACAGTATAATTAAAAGTTTTATTCAGGTAAAAAGTATCATTTCCAAAGGCCTTATTTAAAATATCCTGATCTACATACCTAAACTTTTTCTGCAACAAATCCTCTATCTTAGAATCAACACCTCCCTCTTCGTTTATTTTCTTATTATTAAAAATAAGCACACCTGAGTTAAAGTATTTTTCCGGTACTAACTGAACTTTTTTTACATATGTCCTGAAATTTCTATTATTCATTACGGTACCATCCTTAACAGCAGCTATAGAGTAACCCTTTATATTCGTAGCAAATAAACCAGCCAGATCCTGAGTAACTATAGTATCCGAATCGCAATAAACAACCTTATCATAACACGATAAATACTTAGGAATTGCCAGTCTGAAATAATTTTCGATTGTAAAATCCTTAACCTCGTAAACATTTGAAAAAGAATCCCCAATATCAATAAAATCGATACTACAATTATTAAATAAATCTTTCAACTCTAATATTTTCGTTTTGCTATCCTCACTTAACCTACCTTTTTTATAAAACACATTAATAGCATAAAAGGTATTAACACCAGCATTCTTTAATAAGGAAAAGATACATACACCGGCCGGGATCACATATCCTTCATTGAAACAGAAAACTATCGGTATTATATTAAGCATATTTTAAAGTAATTCATTAAGCATATTATGCCACTGCATAGCAATATCATATTGTTTTAAATGGTCTATACTTTTTTGAGCATTATTCTTACACCTTTTATGTAATTCATCATCGTTACACATTCTGGCAATAGCATTGGCCAGGGCTTCTTCATTGTAATTTTCAACAAGTAAACCATTGTGCTCATTAATAACAATTTCTGAAGGACCACTTTTACAATCGACAGAAACAACAGGTGTTCCCAATGACAACGATTCAATAAGCACCCTAGGAAAACCCTCATAATGGCTTGTAAGCATTAAAAACCTGGCATTAATAATCAAATTATAAACTTCAGGATTAAATGAGCTTAACTCAACATAATCATTAAGTTTAAGGCTGACTATTTTATACTGAACATATTGTCTATCTTTTCCCTCTCCAAAAATCAGAAGCTTAAACACATCCTGAACTCCTGATTTTTTATATGAATTAAGTAATAAAGAAAGATTTTTAACATCATCCTCTAACCTTCCCAAAAAAAGAATATAGTCACTTCTATCGCTTGAATTATCGTTGATTATTCCTTCTGGTACACAAAAAGTATTGTAAATAGTATGGAATTTTGAACTAACAAACCTCTGATTTAAAAGATTTTCAATTTCCTTTGAAACACTAACAACTTTACAGGCTTTTTTTAACATCAAACATGAAACCCACTTACTTTGAGGAAAATATATATCTAAATTATAATTACGAATTACATAAATTAGTTTTAGCCTTCTATAAATATACGATAGATAAAAAAATTCTCTGAAAGATAATTGATGAGTCCTGTTATCAATAATAAAATCAAACTTATTATTAACCAGATATCTCCGAAGTTTATAAAATCTACTTATTTTTCCCGGAATAGTATCATTAGCATCCTTATCAATACCAATATTAAAAAGAGTACCTGCATAATCATATACAATTTTGTTTCTTAGCGAAACTATATGTACATCATAACCAATATCTGTGAGTATTTTCGACATCAAACCAGTAGATCTCTCAGCCCCGCCTTCGGCAAGAGAGATAGTAACCAAACACACTTTTAACTTACGCTCAACTCTTTCTTCTGTCATTTACAGCGATTTAAAACCAACATTCTTTTATAAATTACAAAAACAAAAACAAAATAAACAACCTTATTAATGGCATAAGCCATAGAACTTCCAACAATTCCAAAATATGGGATAATTAAATATGCATTTGCAATTATTATTAAAGCAGAAACTAATTCTGCAAAAATATATTGTTTAACCTGCTCTTTAATCATTATAGTAATTGCAAAAAACCAATTAACTATTTTCATCATATCTCCAATACATTGAAACAAAAACAGATCACTCATCCCTTTAAAATCATCTGTAAAAAGCAGCAAAATAATAGTATCTTTTAAAAAATATATTAATACACTCCCTCCGGCAACAATGGGTATCACAAGTAATAAAGAGTGCTTAATCTCAGAATTAATTTTTTTAGCACAGGTTGTTTTAGATATTTTAGGAAGGAAGTATAATCCCAGCGATGAAAGAACAACAGAAACATAAGTATTTGATATCTTATTTATACCATCCCACCATCCTGCCTGGTGTAAAGAGCAATACTCAACAATTACATTACGGGTAACAATTCGCATTAACGGATTTATCGATGATGCAACCAGCAACATTATACCAAATTTCATTAACCTACTACTTATTAGCTTAGAAAAAACAATATTTTTAAACGAAGGAAGATATTTATAAACAGACAATAAGGTAAAAATCGTAATAATAAAAGCGGCAATATACTGCCCCCACAAACCGCCCTCTATCCCATATAAAACTATTGCCGGTATAATTACCAAAGCAGAAATCAAACTTGCTGCAACATTCAAATAAACATATTTGTTATATGCCTGCAAACCATTTACAAAAGCAAACAACAAATTATTTATTGCGAGTGAAAATACTAATACCCCTGAAGCCTTTACTATAGGCGTATATTTATCATCATACAAAAAAGTTGTTGCTATTTCATTATTAAAAAGCACAAACAAAATTGATAAGACAAATGATAAAACCAACGTAATTAAAAAGGCATTATAAACAACAAGCCGTCTGCGTTTTAAGGAACATTCATAAAAAGCTGTAAGTTTTGTTACACCGTTCATCAATCCACCATTAGCAATATTGGTAAAAAATTGTATAACATTATTAAACTGACTAAGTAAAGCAACTCCTGATGTACCCAGAAAAACAGCACTTATTTTAATATTTAAAACACCAACCACAAGCTTAACAATTACCTGAACCAGGTTTTTGGACGATACTTTTACAAGCTGACTATCTTTATACAGGTCTATTAACGAACCGAGTAGCTTACGTAAATAAACCATTAGTATCGTGCATTACATTTCTCACTCCAAAACTTAAGATACCTTTCTGCAACAACCCGCGAATCATGATGCTTTACAACAAACTCCCTATTTTTTAAAGCCAGTTCTTTTAATGATGACTTATTTTTTATAAGCCTTTCAAAAGTTTTAAACATTTGTTCTTTGCTTACATTCAAATCAATAATTGGTTTATTTACTTTTTCTCCTAAAGCACTATACATAGCCTCATCTGCACCACCAGCAACAATCAAACCTTTTGCCTGCGCAATTAAGCCATTAAGTCCAATACTATAAGCATACATTTGATCACATAACACATGCGAACTATTTAATAGTTCCTGGTATTCATCAAATGGTACAGAATCAACAACGGTTAATTCAACATCATTAGGATAGCGTTCTTTTAATTCTTGTAAAACCTCGTGAATTATATCTGTACCCTTGCGAACAACACGCCCTTTCATCTTACCTACAAAAAAACGAACCTTATTTGTTGTATCGCATATTGTATTTTTAAAACCATATTTTTGAGTATCAACACTAAGCGGAATAAAGGTTGTTTTTGCGGAGAAATCATCCATATAAGACAAATAATACCCTGTAGAAGAAGCAACAATTCCTTTAACAGAAGTTGCAACCTTTTTATTCGATCTGATTTCATTTTTATCAGCAACAATATTGCGAAGTCCCTGAATATGTGGATCTTTTTGTATAGAAGGAACCTGAAAAACCGAGTATTTTAATTTTCCGGCAAGAGCACAATTAATATAATAGGTATCCATACCATGTGCTCCTAAAAAGATGTTTTTATTAAACAGCTTTAAATATCTGAAAACAATTAAATTAAATAAAGGAGTCACATACAAAAACTTATAAGAATTTAGTTGAACTATATCAAAGCCTGTCAACTTAGGCAGCACTCTTAAAAGCCTTAACAAAAACAAAAAAGAACTCTTTTTAAAATCTCTATATAAATCAATATCCCTTTTATAATTTTTCCAGCCATCACCATCAGAAGCAACAACCACCTCAACACCCTTAGCCCTAAGACCAATAGCTAAACTCTGATGTATACCACTAAATTCACCTAATAACAGAACCCTCATTAGTTATACCACGATTATATTTAACAAACGAAATAAGTTATTATTCCTGAGAAAAGAAAACAATTTAGTACAATTACAAAAATATCATGATAATTGTATCTTTGCATACCTACAAAACGAAAATGAATAAGTTTAAAAAAATTTTAATTATACCTGCTCTTTTTGATCATATCGACCTAATAAAAGAAGCAAAAAAAGCAGGCTTTCAAATAATCACATGCGACAACAATCCTGATAACGAAGGCCATAAATATTCCGATGTCTTTAAAAACATCAGTTTATTGGATATTGATTCTGTTGTAAATATGGCTAAAGATGAAAAAATAGACGCTGTTTCACCCTTTAGCACTGACATAGGAGCTATTCCTGCAGCATATATTGCACAAGAAATGAATATTGTAGGAAACCCGGTAAATACTGTAACCATAATGTCGAATAAGTATTCATTTAGGAAATTCTTAAGCGAAAACAATTTTAACGTACCTAAATTTCAATCGCTTAGTTCATTTGAAGAAATTGATTTTGACAGAATAACTTTTCCTTTAATAATTAAACCGACAGATAGAGCTGGCAGTAAAGGTGTTTATGTAGTAGAAGATTCTAATCAATTAAAAGATAAATTTAATAAAAGCCGTGCCACCTCTTTCGAAAAAAAAATAATACTTGAAGATTATATCGAAACCGAATACATGCAATTACAAGGAGATGCTATAGTTCAGGATGGGAAGCTACTTTTTAGTTGCATAGGTAACCAGCATTTTGGCAAGGGAAACATGTCGCACAGTCCTATAGCCACAACATTTCCAACTACAATACCTCCTAAAGTCACAAACAAAATTATTGACGAAATATCCAGATTTATAAATCTTGCCGGCTATAAGAATGGTGGAATTAATATTGAAATACGAGTTGACAAAAACGAAAATATTTATTTTATAGAACTTGCTCCAAGGTTTGGAGGTAATTTTATTGCCAAAACAATAGGTTTAGTGTGCAATATCAACATAATTGAATATGCATTTAAAATTGCTATCGGAAAAAAAATTAAAATCCCTGACTATAAAATAAATCCTAATATTTTTCAATTTATATTAAGAACTCAAAAACAAGGTATATTTCAATCCGTTGAGGTCAAAAAGAACTCACCATTACAAATACTTGATTCTTTCTCTGTAAAAAAGCCAGGTAATTATGTAGATTTAAAAAGTGGACCATCAAGTATTATTGCGGTTTATATTATTAAGGTTGAGCAACGATTAGAAATTGTAAACATTATCAACAATCCTGAAATATACTTTAATATTAAACTCACCCCTATTTTTAATACTTAAAATTAAATAAAGATTTTATTTTGATATAGTGTATACATAGTGATTATTTTTATAAATACTGGCTCCAAACTTTTCTTTAGTCTCTATTAAGGATGTATTTATATTTCCATCCCTGTCCATATTAGTTCCAAAATCAATATAATTATGGCTATGTTTATAATAATTTATAATACTATAATATAATACATCGGAAGCTCTGTTTTTTCTACCTTCAGGTGTAGTTGCAAAATACTGAACTTTCACAATATTATTTTGTTCATACAAAACTGCTCCTGCATGTATTAAAGTTGTATTTAGATGCTTTATTAGTAAAAGTTTAATATTATCCGGAAACAGGCTTTTTAAATATTTTATTTCTTTTAATGAATGAACAGGTTTTGCATCGTAAATCAAAGCCAGATTATTTTCAAGTATTTCCCAAAATTCATCTATCTCTTCAGAAAACAAACTCTTATAATCATTTAATTTACCTTTTCGCAAGCATTTATTAGGAAATATATGATTCGGAGTATAAATAAAAACCCCTATGTCATATTTGGGAATAATTTTTAAATTATGCTCTAAATGAAATTGAATGACTTGCTGCTGACTTTGTGAATAAAAAAACGGTTGCTGCTTAATAACAACAGAACCTAAACCTTCAGAACCTAAATGATTTATATAAGCATCAAGACACTGTACTGCAATCTTATAATTAAACTTATTCTGATGAATTATTCCTCCGAAAGTCAAACCCTGGTGACTGTAGAAATTATTTTTTATAATATTACCAGGAAATAAAGACTTTAATTTATTTTTATCATAAAACATTAAAGAATAATCATCAAACCGACCACTGTGATACTCAATATAGTCTCTATAAAAAAGAAATGAAAAATTATCTGATTCCCTAACAAAATCATCCCATTCATTTTTTTTATCGCTTGTATATCTAACTACTTCAATCATATACTTCTTTCGAATTCATTATAATCTCTTATATAATCACTCTCCTGATATACATCCGAAGCCATTACAAGCACAACACTACCAGCACTAAAATTATTTAACT
>JBFHEL010000162.1:0-8725 GCA_041584155.1 Saccharicrinis sp. | reverse complement strand
TCAAATGGTTAAAGAAGTAGCATCAAAAACTGCTGATAATGCAGGAGATGGTACAACTACAGCTACCGTATTGGCTCAGTCAATTGTTGGTGTTGGATTAAAGAATGTAACAGCAGGCGCTAATCCAATGGAGCTTAAAATAGGTATCGATAAAGCAGTTAAAGTAGTAAAAGAAAGCATTGCTGCTCAATCGCAGGAGATAGGTGACCATATTGAAAAAATTGAGCAGGTAGCAAAAATATCAGCCAATAACGATGCTGAAATAGGTCGTTTAATTGCTGAGGCAATGGAAAAAGTAGGCCAGGAAGGTGTAATTACTGTGGAAGAAGCTAAAGGTATTGAAACTACTGTTGAAGTGGTTGAAGGTATGCAGTTCGACAGAGGATATATCTCGCCTTACTTTGTAACTAATACAGAGAAGATGGCTGCTGAATTGGATAATCCTTATATCTTAATTCACGACAAAAAGATTTCTACCATGAAGGATCTTTTGCCTGTGTTGGAAGCTACTGCGCAAACAGGTCGTCCTTTATTGATTATTGCCGAGGATGTGGATGGAGAAGCTTTGGCTACTCTTGTGGTTAACCGTCTTCGTGGGTCATTAAAAGTAGCTGCAGTTAAAGCTCCTGGTTTTGGTGATCGTAGAAAAGAGATGTTACAGGATATCGCTGTGTTAACTAACGGTACATTAATTACTGAAGAAGTAGGTCTTTCATTAGAGCAGGCCACTTTAGAAATGTTAGGTGAAGCCGAAAAAGCAACCCTTGACAAAGAAAATACTACCATTGTGAATGGTGCTGGTGCCAAAGAAGTGATTGCAGAAAGAACTGAACAAATCAAAGCTCAAATTGCAAACACTACTTCAGAATATGATAAAGAGAAATTACAGGAGCGTTTGGCTAAATTAGCTGGCGGTGTTGCAGTTCTTTATGTAGGTGCTGCTTCTGAAATGGAAATGAAAGAGAAAAAGGATCGTGTAGATGATGCTTTAAGCGCTACTCGTGCCGCTGTTGAAGAAGGAATCGTTCCCGGAGGTGGTGTGGCACTTATTCGTGCTATCGCTACTCTGGAAGGCCTTAAGGGAGAAACAGAAGATGAAACTACAGGTATTGAGATCGTTAAACGCGCCATCGAAGAGCCTTTACGTCAAATCGTAGCCAATGCAGGTAAAGAAGGGGCTGTTATTGTTCAAAAGGTGAAAGAAGGAGAAGGTGACTATGGTTACAATGCTCGTGTTGATGAGTATCAAAACTTCTTTAAAACAGGGGTGATTGATCCTGCTAAAGTAACCCGTATTGCTCTTGAAAATGCGGCTTCTATAGCTGGTATGTTCCTGACTACTGAGTGTGTAATCGTTGATGCTCAGGAAGATGAGCCTGCTATGCCTGCCGGTGGAATGGGCGGAATGGGCGGAGGTATGCCCGGAATGATGTAAGATATCTCAATGAGTTGATTATAGATCAATAGTATATAAAAAGCCGGTTCTGAATTTTTAGAACCGGCTTTTTTAGTTTGTTGTCTTTGTATAACTATTAATGTAGCTTCGTGTGCTTTGTGGCTTAAAAACACCCTGAAGTAAAGGTGTATTAATAAACTATTGATGTAGGTATTTAAAAAATAATTAACAGGTGCTTATTTAAAGATATCGTACTCACCCACGTCAGTTAAAATTTCATATCCTTCTTTTGTAACCAGTACGGTGTGTTCAAACTGTGCGGATAGTTTATTGTCTGCTGTGCGCGCTGTCCATCCGTCTTTTTCGTCAATCACAGCAACTGCTTTGCCTAAGTTGATCATGGGTTCGATGGTAAAGATCATGCCGGGTTTCATTATTTCGCCGCTGTTGCGCTCGCAGATATGCTCAACTTCGGGTTCTTCATGAAAATCAAGCCCAACGCCATGGCCGCAAAACTGATACACTACGCTGTATTTATGCGATCTGGCAAAACGTCCGATAGCAAAACCAATATTACCAAAATAATTATTCGGTCTCACCTGATCGATGCCCAGGTATAGGGCATGCTCTGTATCTTCAACTAATTGTGCTGCCTGATCTGAAATATTACCTATGGTAAACATGCTGCTGGTATCGCCATAATAGCCATCTAATATGGTGGTAACATCGATGTTCAGAATATCTCCTTCTTTTAAGACAGTTTGTTTATCAGGTATGCCATGACAGATGACCTCGTTGACCGAGATACAACATGATTTTGGGAAGCCATTGTAGTTCAAAGGAGCAGGTATGGCTCCGTTGTCGCGTATGTACTGTTCTATTAACGAATCTAAATATAGCGTGTTAACGCCTTCTTTTACGTAGTCACTAATAAATTTAAGTGTGTTTCCGGCCAGTTGAGAACTCTTTCTGATTCCTTCAATCTGCGCTGCATTTTTTATGATAATTCCGCTCATGTTATAAGTAATCCTATTGATTTAAACCGTATGTGTTTAAAGGATAGTTTTGAATGAATACTCACACGGTTTTTAAAAAGAAAGTACAAAAATCTGCAATGATTCCTACTTATGCAAACAAAAGACCTGAAATATTTAGTCTATTTTGATATTGAGTATGATATTTAACTTCGCTAAAGTTAGTATTTCAGCCAGTATTTTATAAATTTGTTAGTGTCGAGTCCTTACTTATTGATAAAATTCTTTTCTACTCATTATATGAATTTTAAAAACAAACTATCATGAAATTTGAACTACCAGAATTACCCTATGAATTAGATGCTTTAGAGCCTGTAATCTCTAAAAAAACTATTGAATTCCATTACGGAAAGCACCATCAGGCTTATGTGAATAATTTAAATAACCTGAAAGAAGGAACCGAATTTGCTGATGCTGATCTGGAAACCATTATCAAAAAGTCTAAAGGTGGTATTTTTAATAATGCAGCTCAGGTGTGGAATCATACTTTCTATTTTACTTCTTTTACTCCTGAAGGTGGAGGTAAGCCTGCAGCAGCATTGGCTGAGGCAATCAATAAGTCATTTGGCAGCTTCGATGCTTTTAAGGAAGCTTTTGCCAAAGCAGCAGCTACCTTGTTTGGCTCAGGATGGGCCTGGTTGGTTAAAGATGCTACAGGAGATTTGAAAATAGTACAAACAAGTAATGCTGCAAATCCTATGACCGATGGTTTAACACCGCTGTTAACCTGTGATGTTTGGGAGCATGCCTATTATCTGGATTATCAGAACAGAAGACCCGATTATATTGCCAGTTTCTGGAAACTTATAGATTGGAATGTAGTATCCAAGCGATACTAAAATATCAATTTTCAGGAAACAGATACGGAGGAATCTTTCTTTCGTATCTGTATACTAACTGTCTAATTTCATTTGAAAATCCCTTATTATG
The DNA here is from genome assembly GCA_041584155.1 of Saccharicrinis sp. Lineage (GTDB taxonomy): Bacteria > Bacteroidota > Bacteroidia > Bacteroidales > Marinilabiliaceae > Saccharicrinis. The sequence continues at coordinate 5,365 of JBFHEL010000162.1, read as the reverse complement.
TTAAAAGATCTGATTCTAAAAAACAGGAGTTATCGCCGGTTTTACCAGGATAAAGCCATTGATGAGGAAGCGCTCATCGAATTGGTTGATTTGGCGCGATTGTCTCCTTCGGCGCGAAATGCCCAGCCTTTGAAGTATATTTTGTCCAACACCCCTGAGATGAATAACATTGTTTTTAAGCATCTTTCATGGGCGGGTTACCTGACGCAATGGAAAGGGCCTGTAGAAGGAGAGCGTCCGGCTGCCTATGTTATTATGCTTAATGATACTGCTGTCTCTTCTAATTTTTTTAGCGATAACGGTATTGCTTCGCAGAGTATATTACTGGGGGCTGTTGAAAAAGGTTATGGTGGATGTATTATAGGATCTGTTGAACGCTTAAAGCTACAACGGGAATTGAAAATACCTTCTCAGTATAAAGTTGTGCAGGTTATTGCTTTGGGTGTACCTAAAGAAGAAGTGGTGATTGAAGATTTAGAGAAGGATCATAAATACTGGAGAGATTTAAAAGAGGTGCATCATGTGCCCAAGAGAAGTCTTCAGGATATTATTGTCAAGTTGTAATAGTTCTATAGTAAGTTGTTTATTCATCTGAATATCTAAGCCACCGAGAGACATTTTGAATTACTTAGTGTTTCTCAGTGTATTTAGTCTCTTAGTGGTAAATAATAAAAGATGCTTATAAACCACGAGTAGAAGATGTGATACGTATTAAACTTGTAAGCTAATTCAATTCTACGTATATTTAAGTAAATTCTATTTAACACGCAAAGCCTGAATTATGAAACATACATGTGTGCTTTTTGTATTTTTCTTGTGTATGTGTTTAACTGTTTCTTCACAAGCGCGTGATTCCTTGCTTTTTAGGGGAGTTGTAATGGAAGGAGATAGCCTGTTTGCACTTCCTTTTGCCAAATATATTGTCAATAACGAGATAAATTATGTATCCAATGAAGATGGACAGTTTTCCTTTTGGGCCAAGAATGGAGATATTGTTCATTTCTCGTATGTGGGTTTTAAACCATTGTATGTACAAATTCATGATACCATTTCGAGTGATAGCTTTTTGATGGGCATCTTTTTAAGTCGTGATACCATAGAGCTTTCAGAGGTGATTATCTTACCTCACCGTATGAATCCCGATGCAATGGCACGAACCATGCCTTTGTTAAGTACGTCGGAGGAAGTGGTGGCTCAACGCAATATCGATGTTTCTGCCTATCAGGCCATGACTCAGCCGGTAAAGGAGTGGGATGCCGAAATGAATCAAAAGAATTTTATTCAGGAACGCTCAAACGATGTAGCCTATCGTACACAGATTCAGCCTAATCAGATGGTGGGCTTAAGTACGGTGAATGTAAGTCAGGAAATTAACCGGCAAAAACTCAAAAAGAGATTAAAAGCAAAGAAGCAGTATATTACAACCGATGAGTGGTCTTATCTGATTTCAAGCTATCAGGAACGCATAAATAAGAAAAATGCTCAACTCATGAAATAAATTTCCAAAAGTCAGTGCTAAGCTGACTTTTTTTTATGACTTTTGCAGCTCAAGAGAATATTCTAACGATGTATAAATTGTTATTGTTGCTTAACACTTTGGATTGATGACTCGATTTAAAGACTGACAATTTGAGGCATAAACACAGAGAAAAATGGAGTTTACTTTGAACGGAAAAAATAGTGGATACAATAAGGTTGAATCTTATGACGATGAAGTGACAACTGGTCTTTCGGAGCATTTTAAAAATGTTATTCAGCTTTTAGGTGAGGATGTGGAAAGAGAAGGGTTAGAAAAAACACCTTTAAGGGTAGCTAAGGCCATGCAATTTCTTACTCAGGGTTATGATATGAATCCGGAAGAGATAATTAAATCTGCCATGTTTAAAGAAGACTACCGTCAAATGGTTGTGGTGAAAGATATTGAAATGTATTCTTTGTGTGAACATCATATGTTGCCTTTTTTTGGTAAAGCTCATGTGGCTTATATTCCTCGTTACCATATTACCGGATTAAGTAAAATTGCCCGTGTAGTTGAGGCTTTTGCCCGTAGATTGCAGGTGCAGGAACGTCTGACTACTCAAATTAAAGAAGCAATTCAGAATACCTTAAATCCGTTAGGGGTGGCAGTGGTTATTGAAGCACAGCATATGTGTATGCAAATGCGAGGCGTGCAGAAACAGCATTCGGTAACTACAACCTCAGATTTTACAGGTGCTTTCATTAAGAACCAGGCTACAAGGGAAGAATTTTTCAATATCATATCTAATACACTGCATTAAATATCTTCAGGCATGGGTATTGAGCATGCCTGAAAAATACTTAGAGATTTACCAGTTTAATCAGTTTATCGTGACTCCCAATGCGAATATGACATAGGTAAATACCCGAAGGCATATTTTCTATGTTGGGATATATTGTGTATTCGCCCGGGGTTTGCCATGCGTCAACCAGTACAGCTTCTTGTCTGCCTGCGATGTTATAAACAGCAATTCTTACTGCCGCAGGTGTTGTCACCTTGTATTCGATCTTTGTAGAAGCGTTTACCGGATTGGGATAGCATCGGGTTTCAATGGCCTGTGTACTCTCAAAAGTTGAAAATGATCCTTCAGGATTAACGGTGAGTCCTGCAGGGAAACTGATATTGGTTGTCAATACATCAATCTCGTTGCTGCCATCCAGATTTGTTTGAACTATTTTACTTATGGCAGCAGAAAGATTTTCTGTCCAGTATAATTTTGACTCTATGGTATCTATGGCAATTTCACCTACTTCTCGATTAGAAATAATTTGTACAGGGGCGCTCCGGTCCGTGTTGATACGATAAATGACATCTGCATTCAGGCCTGGATCGGTCCAGAATACATAATCCATACCAGCAGCCATTTCATATGGGTTCGACATGGTGATACCCGGAGTAGTGGTATTGACAAATATCTCTCTGTTGCTACCATCTTTATTGCAACGGAATATATAATCGTAGTTAACATTATTGCTCCTGATCCAGTATACTTTATCGTGGTATAGGGTGATTGAACGCATGGTTTCATTGGTGACTACAAAACTGAAGAAGTTAGTAAGCCTTTCGATTGATTGATTTGTTCCATCCATATCCGCCTTAAAAACACTGTCGTCGGTGCCCGTATCTACTGTGTAATATATTTTTCTATTGGTAGCATCAAGTGCCAGACTAGATAGTCCGGTGACATTTGTAATAATATCCTGTTTGTTGGTGCCGTCGGTATTGGCTGACCTGATTCGGTCGTCGCCCCTTTCGATATAATATATTTTTTGAGGGTTGACAGAATAGTCCACCGCTAAATCGTACAACTGATTAATGCCGTCAAAACAAATTGTTTCCTCTGTTCCATCGCTCATGCATGAATATATGGTACCATTGTAGTCTGTAGAATAGTAATATCCATTGCCGTAAAATAACTTTACCTGACTCCATAAGTTTATGCCAAACAAAGATACAAATAGAATTAATAGAGTTCTTTTAAACCATTTCATGACCTTAGTTTTAATGAATATTTGTTTTCATCTATTAAAGTTAAGGCATTTATGAGCTGTATTCAAGTGTGAATCTCGTGTGTAAATGTTTTTGTGGCTGCTAAAAACACAGGTCTTGTTTTATGGGTAAGCGGAAGTTTTAGGTATTTTAAATGAGAATATAGTTCTGAATGATAGCTTTGTTAGTGCCGGGTAATAGTTTTTTGTAGCTTTTTTCCATATTTTGGACAAAGTGTTTAAAAAATGAGTAGAAAGTTCGTATTTGTTATTTGTTCTGTTAGGAGTCGGGTGTCTAAATAATTAATTTTATGGCCACCTAAATTAAGCTAAATTGAATTACACCTCGCTGAAATACAAAATTGCGCTTAGTCTGGTTAAAGGATTAGGTCCAAAACTTATTCGTAATGTATTGGCATATGTAGGTGATGTGGAAGGCATATTTAAGGAGAAGGAAAAGGTGTTGGCTAAGGTGCCGGGTATTGGACAAAAGCAGGCGCATTTAATCGCCCATGCCAATACCTTAGAAAGGGCTGAGAAGGAAATTCAATTTATTGAGCAAAATGGTATAAAAGCCTGTTTTGTACTCGATGAATCCTATCCTGCCAGATTAAAGTATTGCGAGGATGGTCCGGTACTGATTTATTCCAAGGGAAATCATAGTCTGGATGGGAATAAGATGTTGTCGGTGGTAGGAACAAGGAACGTTACCGAAGCGGGTAAGGAAAATTGCATTAACCTGATAAGAGATATCGCTGCATATCATCCTGAGACAACCATAGTGAGTGGCTTGGCTTATGGGGTTGATATTTGTGCACATAGAGCAGCCTTGGAGTTTAATTTGCCAACCATAGCTGTGCTGGCTCATGGTCTGGATCGTATTTATCCGGGAATGCACCGGAATACTGCTGTTAATATACTGGCAGATGGCGCATTGGTGACTGAATTTATGACGGAGACCAATCCAGACAAGCAAAATTTTGTGAAGAGAAACAGAATCATTGCCGGTTTGTCTGATGCAACGGTAGTAGTTGAATCAGCTATTAAAGGAGGGGCCTTGCTAACTGCTCATATGGCACAATCGTATAACCGCGATGTGTTGGCATTCCCAGGAAGAATCGATGATGAGTATGCCAGGGGCTGCAATAAGCTTATTAAAACCAATGTGGCTGCCATGATTGAAAATCTGGATGACCTGGAATATGCTTTAGCATGGGAGAGACAAAATACACAAAAGACTGAAAAACAATTGAGCTTGTTTGAAACACCTCAGGGTGAGGCTGGAATCGTTTATGATATTTTACGCCAGGAAAAGGAGGCTACCGTTAATCTGTTAAGTATAAAAGCAGGTATGCCTGTAGGTAAAACATCATCCATCCTCCTGCAGCTCGAGTTTGATAACCTGGTAAAAAGTTTGCCCGGTAATGTTTACAGATGTTTGTAAATGAATATTTGCATGTAAAATATACAGCTTGGGGAGCTGGTTTAGATGCAAAATATATATATAAAGGTGTTGTATATGAAATAATTAACAATGCCGAGTAAGTAAAAGTAAAAATTGATGGATACTTCTTCCATGTTTATCTGCTCATTAATATGGTTGATAAACATAGAGGAGGGATAATTATTTTTTTTATGCTGTATTGGCAAACATTTTTTTAATAGATGCCGTATACAGCTTTAAGCATTTAACAAAAACAATTGTTTTGGTGCTGAGTTTTTCAGTATTGATGCTTACCGAGGACCTAAAACTATATATTGTATGTTACATCTTCACACACGTAACCAAACCAAAAATACTCTCAATCGTGTTTTTATGCGACTGGGTTTTTTCGTACTCCTATTGCTGGGAATATCT
>JBFHEL010000161.1:0-8857 GCA_041584155.1 Saccharicrinis sp. | reverse complement strand
CCCAATGGCTCCTGTCCATAAGAGTAAACATCGCGGTAATGGATAAAAACATTACTGAGAGCATACAGTAACATAACCATATAAAGAACTACGACTGCGGCTACAGCTTTTGAGAATGATGTATTTTTAAAACGATGTACAGTTATCAGCAAGCCCAGCACAAACACCGCATTAAAGGTAAACACTGCAATAGTTCTCGAAGCTGGTGAAATAAAAAACTGATGTGCTTGATAAATCACCTCAAACAAGCCACCTAAATAAAAGACCAGCAACATAATATTAAGCACATAGATGCGATATAGCTTTAGGCTCACTAACCATGGTGTTTGTTCTTTTTTTAACAGAAACAAGGTAAATACCAATGAAGCACCAGCGATAAGCGTGGTAATAAACATTTTATTGAACAAAAATGCCAGTGTATGATCGCTATTTGTTATAAAGTCAAACAATTGGTAATTAGCATACCAATCCATAACCAGACTGATAAGCATTAAAACAAGAACAGCAGTTGATCCTTGTTTCATAATTTTAAATCCTGATTTTTGACCCAGCCATAACAGTAAAACACTCTCTACGGACCAAAACAAAGTAATATAATTACCCTCTAATTGTAAGGGAATAGCCAGCGTTACAAAGGTAAACACCAAACCTATTAACAAATACAACAGATTAGTATCTGTTTTATGTTTAGAATGAATATAATAGGCAAATCCAAAATTAAAAACACTCATTAAAATAGCAAAAAATCCTTTGTATGCCCCTTCTCCAACATAAGTAAGCATCATCATCATAAAACCAAAGTAGATAAAGGTATTACTAAGTAGGAGAGAGATATCTGTAACTTTAAATGCCAATTTTTTCTTTAGGTTGTAAATAATATTCATCAAAAAGAAGATTACATAAAAAGCAGTGGCATAATAAATAGCTCCCGAAAAAGCATCATATCTATCATTGTACAGTTCCATTGCAAGCCATGATCCAAACAGCAAAACGGTAAAGAAAAAGGATACTAAATTAACCAGACGCCATTTTTTATAATACGCCAGCACCAACATACCTATATCCAACAATAAAATATAGCTAAACAGCACAATATAATTACCCGTTCCTGACGATATCATCATAGGAGAAGAAAATCCGCCTAATATAGCCAGAATAGCTATTTCAATACGATTGTAAACAATAGATAAAAAGACAGCAAAAGATGTGATGGCGATTAAAAGCACAAATGACAAAGTCTGCTTTTGATACAGTGGATAACCTTCGGTATAAAAGGCATACGCAACCGTAAAATACAGTAAAGCCAAACCACCGCCTATGAGTACAGAACTAAAAGAAACAAAATCCTTTCGCATGCGATGCGCAACAGCAATGAGTGCGCCTGCCGATAGCACACCTATGGCTACTCGTCCTATCTCATTAATCCAGTTTTTATCAATGGCAAACTTCACTAAAAAGCCTATTCCTAAAATCAGGATAACAATCCCTATCTTGTTTATTAGATTTTCTCCTATAAACTTTTCTACATCGGGATATTTCTGGAAAAATGTTTTACCTGTAGAAGTAGTTTGCTGTTTTACCTCTAAAGGCTGACTAACCACCTCATTCTCAACTTGAGGATGAGCTTCTATATTATCTACTAAATCAGAAACAGTATCCTTAACTTTAATTGTTTCTGCTATCGCGTCAGCTTGAATTTCTTCATTCACCTTCTCTTGAGGAACTTCTGTATTCGATTCTTCAATCGTTTCGGCAACTGATGGTGACACAGTCTCTTCAAATGCTGGCGAATCAGCTATTTTATCGGTCTGCCTATCTTTTGTCAGGCGCTTTACCTCCTTTTTTAACTGATCAACAGACGATTGTAATAAGCTCATTCTCATATCGCTCAGCGAAATATACTTTCGCATACGAGAATTTAGAGAAATTACAACAATAAGAACCACAATGATCAATACTAATCCAAATTCTTCCATAATTTTATTTTTGGTCAGGTATAACTATTCAACCCTAACTATTCCCAGGGTTTTCATTAAACGCTGCACCAGTGAAATATAACGAACAGGAAATATCAGCTGATGATTTCCGAGACTGTGATATTTTAATAATTCAGCTTGCTTTTTATTTGTTTTGACCTGGATTTGTGTACGGCATGCAAAGTCAAAATCAGGAGTATTAATGATATCCCCTTCTATAAGCATATACTTATCTAATGTATTATCTACACGAAACACTCCAACACTCTGTTTTTCAAACTTCCCACGAATGGCTGTTCCACAATTGGTTTCAAAATGTGTATCAACAACAAAGGATTGCAACAAAGCAAGAGGTGCTGTACAATGGGCCAACAATATTACATTATCCTGAATATCGGCAATATTGGCTTGCCAGGGTATTTGATTGCTTACAGCTCTGATGAGCATTTTGCCCAACATAGCACAAATATCACCTTCGCAAGCAGCCACCATGTTTTTTGTATTTAGCACAGCTAAGGGCAAACATGCGGTAACCTTATCACGCACCACCATAGAAAAACACTCTACACTAATAGCCGAGAGCTGATATTCCTGAATTACGTCTTCTAACAAATGATATACTTTGGCTGTTTCCTCCAGATTCTTATGACGCCAATTTGAAAAGTAAGTCATAAATTCATCAGAAGGTTCCTTATCCCTATAATCAGGTAATGTATCCCAGGATAACCTCAGAAGTTCAATACCTAATTTCTCTTTTATGACCGCAGAGGACACATCTGAAGTAATTAACCAGTCGGATACCAGGCCTATTAATCCGGCTTTTTGTTTAGCTAGCAAGTTAACTGCTTCATTTACCTTTCGCATCTCCAAGAACTCTTCATAGGCATCCGGAGCCAAAACATCTATAACACAAACTTTCTTCTGCTGAGCTCTTAAATAGGCAGCTATTTCCATTGTTGCTGCATACGAATTACTTTCTCTGTGACACAAGAGCATTACACTTTGATGATCTTTTGTTCGCTCAACAGCATTTTGCTCCGATCCTCCGCTGGCAACAAAAAGCACTTGCCCCTGCTCCTCTGAAAACGAATAACTTTCAGTCTTAAAAAAATCATTCAAAATTTCCTCTGAACGGCACAACAGCTCCTGATCAAGATGATTATAAGAAATATACCCAATATGATTCAACATAAATTTCTGTAATATGAATAGTAATTTAAAATACGATAGTACTAAAATTATTTCAGAACTCCTTATTACAGGCTTAAGTAACACAGGTTAAGTCCAGGAAAAACCAATATCTCACCATGCGTCAACTTACACTATAAGAACTACTTAAACAACAGAAAAACAAGTACACAAAAGCTTTTTGCGAAACATAAAAACAATTAAAAAAGGGGATGCATTTTTATACACCCCCTTTTACAATAAATTATTTTACCAGAACTAGTATACTAATTTTAGTTTTAGATTATCTTCTACTACAATCTTACCTGAATTTTCAATACTATTATCGCCGTAGTTGTTATTCTTAGCACCCCACAATAAGGCTACTAATTTAACCTTATTATTTTTAAAGGTATTGTTAAAGATATCTACATTAACAATTCCTCTACTTTTAACCAAAGTGCCACTTACCTCTTTAGCTCCACAGCCTGTAAAGGTGCTATTATTTAATTTCAAAACACCTCCAATAGTTGATTCATCATAACCACCGCGGTAGAAATTAATCACATTACTTTTAACATTATTGAAATGACAATTCTCAACGGTTAAAACCTCTACATTATAATCGCCCTTATCATCAATTTCTGCAGATAAATCAATACCATTCTCGCAATTTGAGAAATCTGTTTCTGTAAAAGTAATTGAATCGGCAAAAGAACTTTTATAAGCTTTTAACACATAAGCAAAATCTTCAAATGCTGTATTTCTAATATCTAAGTAATAAGGTCCGGCCATATCCATTTTCTTAGTAGCCATAGCATATTGCGCTTTATTACCCTTAACAACAATATTCTTCAACGTTAAATCACCCTTAGGGTACATCAAGAATGCAGGACTCTCTGCAACACCATTATATTTAACAACTGCTTTTTTAGCTTTATCGTTGGATTGAATAGTGATGATTTTATCAATAACTAAAGACTCTGTCAGTTCATACACCTCATCGGTTAAAACAAGAATATCTCCTTCTTTTGCTTCTTTCAATCTGTCTTTTAATTCTCCTGCCGAAACATTTATTTCAGTTCCTGCACTTGCTCCCTTTTGTGTAAACCAATCCGTTCCGTATAAACTCTTATCCAAAATACTTTCTGGATTTGGTATGGTATTCGCTACTGCACCTATTATAGTTGAATTTGACCGGCTATTGCCTAAAATATCTGTTGTAATCTTTTCAAATTCAAATCCATTATAAATATCACTCAATAAATCTTCCTGACCTTGTGCAGGCACAAATAACCAAGGGGCTTTTTCTTCCATTTTTAAATCAGCTGAAGCAATTCCCTCATAAGGAATGTTTGTTTCGCCCTGATTATTTATCACATTATTTGCAAACAAAATACCATCAACCTCATCATATGCTTTCACCGGTAAAGCATCCTGATTGTGATTAAAAATAATATTATTAGCCACAATAGTACGGATAGGACGAGCAGAACGAATTTCAGAAGGAGGTAATACATCACTCTGGCTCATATTGGCTCCTACGCTGATTTGCCATGGTGATGGGCAATCAACCCAGGTATTATAGGCCACAACGGCATCTGTAACCTGATTATAACGGTTCAAAGGAGACTTATGAACACCATTCATAATAGCCAGTGGGCTTCTGAACTCATTCCCTTTAATTTTATAAAAGTAATTATTTGTAATCCAGTGTCCACCATTGATAAGCCTTACCCCACCTGCAAAATCGTTATTATCATTACCTATAAAAAAGTTTCCATCGATGGTACAAAAGTTTCCATGACGCAATACCAAAGAACCTTCACACTCAAAAAATACATTATTACGGTACTCGTTAAAATTTGATTTGTTAGAGATAATTTCTACTTCACCATTACATCTCTCAAATAAGTTATTAGCCACTTTGGCATAACTAGGATTCATTGAGGTATAGCTATCACCACACTGAATTGTTTCGGCCTTTGGACCTCCTTTTCGTGGACGTGGACCAAAATGATTATTTATAATCTGATGATAATTGTAAATATTTTCATTACCTGCTAAATAAACTCTAACTGTTGGACCCTCATTGGCTTTACCGGCAATATAACAATGGTCAAGCTGGTTATGACGTCCCCAGAACTCAACCCAATGATCTTTATGTCGTTTATCCGGATTAGAAAAATCTTCGATCACACAATTGCTTAATGTACAATGATAACCTATTGTTTTGTTATCAATTTTAAATCGAACAACAGCATCATCTGGAGTATAGCCATTTTTAAAATAAAGACCTTCAACAGTTAAATAATCTCCACCAAATTTTAACGATGATTTACCAGAGATAATAACTTCACCTTTAGTCTCTGCCTTTAAAACAATAGGAGCTTGCGCTGTTCCTTTCCCTGAAAACTCAATTTGAATATTCTCCCAAATGCCATTGGCCATTATAATTTCGGTTCCTGGTTGAGCTTCTGCTATGGCAGATTGTAATTCCTCGGCGTTAGAGACTTTAACACCTTCCTTTTTAGATAGGTCAGCACACGAAATAACAAGTAATGCCATGCCTAAATAAGCTAAAACTTTATTCATTTTTACTTTTTTAATATGTTTCATGATAAATAGTTACAGACAGGTAAACCACTAATAACTATTAAATTAAACTCAATAAAATACTAACTAATAATCAAACTTATCACATACAAGTATATAATGCATCTAAGTTCAATCTACTTCTTTAGGCACGAAGTGCTGCAAGATATCTATAAAAAGATAAATATTAACATTCTTTATCATATTTTTTTTGCTCAAATCCATACTTTACTATTTAACAAGCCCTTACATCAACCCATAAAAAACAGCTTATCTTGTATCTTTTAGAATAGCATAAACGAATTAAAAATTATTGTATGCTTCAAAAAAGTAAGACAAAAGGAATTATAGAAACATCAAATAACATTTGAAAGAAGGACTAGGTTTTAAGGGTAAAGGGAAAGGGGAAAGGTTAAAGGTTAAAGGTTTAATTCGAGACTTTTCATTCAAACGATAAAAACTCCGAGAATGTTTCCTCGGCCTCAGCGAAGTAGACGGGAACCCATAGCTGCAATAATCAGGCTTGAATTATTATGGATAAAGAAACAAGGTAAACAAAAAACCCGGGCTAAAAACCCGGGCTCCTCATAATAAATTAAAACAGTATTTATTACTTACTGCTATTTTATTTTTTATGCTCTATCCATTTACGGGCATTTACAAAGGCCTCAATCCAAGGAGAAACCTCATCATTTTTTCTGTTTTCGGGATAATGAGCCCATTGCCATGGGAAAATTGCTCTTTCCAAATGAGGCATCATCGCCAAATGGCGACCATCTTCAGAGCATATAGCTGCCGTATTAAAATCACTACCATTCGGATTACCCGGATAAGCCTCATAGGCATATTTACCTACTATATTATATTGATCTTCGGCGTAGGGCATACTAAATTTCCCTTCTCCATGAGCCACCCAAACACCCAGTCTATTACCTGCCAACGATCTTAGCATCACTGAATTATTATCAGCGATAGTCATATTTAAGAATATAGACTCAAACTTATGAGATTCATTATGAAGCATCTTAGGTTTTTCTTCATGACCGGGATATACCAGCCCTAATTCTACCATTAATTGACAGCCATTACAAACTCCCAGGCTTAAGGTATCTTCGCGCTGATAAAAGGCATCTAGAGCCGCTTTAGCTTTTTCGTTATATAAAAAGGCTCCTGCCCAACCTTTGGCAGAACCTAAAACATCAGAGTTAGAAAAACCACCTACAAAAACAATTAAATTAACATCCTCCAATGTCTCTCTTCCTGCAATCAGATCAGTCATATGAACATCTTTCACATCGAAGCCGGCCAGATACATTGAATAGGCCATTTCACGATCGCCGTTCACCCCTTTTTCGCGAATGATGGCTGCACTTACTCCTGACTTATTCTTGCGCTTACTGCTCAGTCCATAATCTGCAAGTTTACCTTTAAAATTTAGACTAAACTGGTACTCAAGCACCTGTTTTTTGTAGTTATCATAACGTTCCCTGGCCAGTTTGTCCCCACATTGTTTTCTATCTAATAAATAGGAGGTTTTATACCAAACATCACGCATCTCATTTATATCGAAAGACAACATCTGTCCCCCCTTTGTGATGGTCAAGAAACGTTCTTCAACAGGGGAACCTATAATTTGGTATCCTATTTCATTATTCTCAAGTAAATCGCTTACTTTTTTAATATCCTTCACTTGAATAAGGACCCCCGGATTTTCTGCAAAAAGTATTTTCACCAAATCATCCTCTGCAATAGCTGAAAGATCTATTTTTATACCATAGTCATTATTTGGGAAACACATTTCCAATAAGGCAGTCACAATACCACCGGCAGAAATATCATGACCTGCCAACAGCAGCCCTTCATGAACCAATGTTTGAATAGTTTCAATACCTGTTTTAAAATAATCTGTATCGCTAACCGTAGGAGCCTCTGCACCTAATTTATTAACTACCTGCGCAAAAGAGCTACCTCCCAGCTTATGGCTATCAAAAGATAGATCAACATAGATGATTGAGGTATCAGTATCTTTCACCAAAACAGGTTCCACAATCTTCTTTACATCGCTTACTTCAGCCGCTGCAGAAATAATCACAGTTCCTGGAGAATAAACTACTTCACCATCCTTATATTTTTGTGTCATGGAAAGAGAATCCTTTCCGGTTGGGATGTTAATTCCCAAGTCTGTGGCAAAATCACTAACAGCTTCAACAGCTTCATATAAACGGGCATCTTCACCTTCGTTTTTACAAGGCCACATCCAGTTAGCACTCAACGACACACCTGTAATACCATGCGTAAAAGGAGCCCAAACCAGATTGGTTAATGACTCTGCAATAGCTATTTTTGAACCTGCAGCAGGATCAATCATAGCCACTGCTGGTGCATGCCCTACTGATGTAGCCATACCAGCAGTTCCGGTATAATCAATTGCTGTAGCGCCAAGGTTGTTCAATGGAATCTGAATTTCACCAGCACATTGCTGTTTGGCCACTTTTCCGGTCACTGAACGGTCTACCTTATTGGTTAACCAGTCTTTACATGCTACTGCCTCTAACTGCAATACATTTTTAAGGTATTCCTCAATTTTTGTGGCATCATAAACAACAGGAGCATAGCTTGCATCAACCGTTTTATCGGTCATGATCGTCTTTGGAGGATTTCCAAACATATCGGCTAACTGCCAATTGATAGGGGTATTTCCTTTGTCATCTTTAAAAACAAAACGCATATCTCCGGTAGTTTCCCCAACCACATACATTGGAGAACGCTCTCTGTCGGCAACTTTTTTAAGTTGCTCAATATCTTTTTCATGTAATACCAAACCCATTCTCTCCTGCGACTCATTACCTGCTATTTCTTTAGCCGATAAGGTTGGGTCACCAATAGGTAATTTATCCAGATGAATCGTTCCTCCTGTTTCCTCCACCAATTCAGAGAGACAATTCAAATGTCCACCAGCACCATGGTCATGTATTAATACAATAGGATTTTCATCGGCTTCGGCCATGGCACGGATGGCGTTCATAGCGCGTTTTTGCATTTCAGGATTGGAACGCTGCACAGCATTCAGCTCAATAGCGTTATCAAACTCACCTGTAGCCACAGAGGAAACAGCTCCT
>JBFHEL010000160.1:0-8874 GCA_041584155.1 Saccharicrinis sp. | reverse complement strand
TAATTGATAACCTCTTCTGTAGATGCTACAAAAGCACCAATGCTCGCCATAGACTTGGCAAATGTGCTAAATAAAATATCAACACCATCTGTTACGCCAAAATGTTCAGCAGTACCTGCACCTGTTTTTCCCATTGTTCCAAATCCATGAGCATCATCAACCAATAAACGGAAGTTGATTTTCTCCTTCAAAGCAACAATCTTATCCAAGGCACCCAAGTCTCCTGCCATACCAAAAACTCCTTCTGTAATTACAAGGATACCACCACCTGATTCAGCGGCTCTTTTTGAAGCAGTGTTAAGCATCTTTTCACAACGCTCAATGTCATTGTGAGGGAAAACAAAACTCTTTCCACCCTTGGCTTTATGTAAAAAGATTCCATCCATGATACAAGCATGAGATTCAGAATCGTAAACAATAACGTCGTTACGGGTAGCCATGGTATCAATAATAGATACCATTCCCTGATAACCAAAGTTTAGTAAATAAGCATCTTCTTTCCCTACAAATTCTGCTAACTTAGATTCCAGTTCTTCGTGTGTACTGGTATGACCAGACATGGCACGGGCACCCATAGGGTAACCTAAACCGAATTCAGCTGCTGAATCAGCATCCACTTTTCTTACCTCAGGATGATTTGCTAAACCTAAGTAGTTATTTAAACTCCAGGTAAGTACTTCTTTACCCCTAAATTTCATTTTAGGACCTATCTCACCTTCTAGTTTTGGGAATATGAAATAACCGTGTGCTGCTTTTCCATATTGACCTAGTGGTCCCATGCCCTTTACCTTATCAAAAATATCCACGTTGTATATCTTTTATAAATTATTGGCGCAAAGGTAATATTTTTTAATAATCAGCATAAGTTATTCGGATGAAAAATTAGAACTATAAAATATTCTTGAATTATTTGGCTTAAAATTTTATCTTTGCACGTTGTTTGATGATAGTGTATATGAGTGCATATTATTTGCATAGTATATATGTGCTTAATTGATAAGAATATAATTAAAAATTGAAAATATTTTATTAATGAAGAAACTACTGATTTTTTTAGCTCTTATTCCATTGCTTTTTAGCTGTAGTCAATATCAGATGGTATTGAAAAGCACTGATTATGAGTATAAGTACACCAAGGCTATGGAATATTATGAGGCCGAAGATTATTTAAGAGCCGCAACATTGCTTAATGAACTTCAGGGGATCTTCAGAGGAACCGATAAAGCTGAAACCATTACTTTAACTTATGCCAATTGTTTGTATGGCTTAACAGAGTATGTGTTGGCCGGTCATTATTATAGGCAGTTTGTTAAAACTTTTCCTTCAAGTGATCATGCAGAAGAGTGTCAGTTTATGAGTGCGTATTGTTATTACATGGTCTCTCCTAAACCCCGCCTTGATCAAACCGATACCTATGAAGCTATTAATGAATTTCAACTATTTGTTAATCTTTATCCCAATAGTAGCCGGGTTGAAGAGTCGTCTCGATTGATGGATGAACTAAGAGATAAATTAGTGTATAAATCCTATTTGAGTGCTAAACTTTATTTTAATCTGGGTAATTATATGGGTAATAACTATATGTCGGCTGTGATTGCAGCTCAAAATAGTTTAAAAGAATTCCCTGATACCAAATACCGTGAGGAATTGTCCTTTCTGATTTTAGAAGCCAAGTATATTCAGGCGGTAAATAGTGTGGAAACAAAAAAAGAGAGTAGGTTAAGAGAAGCTATTGATGAATATTATTCGTTCATTAATGAGTTTCCTCAAAGCGATTATATGGAAAAGGCAGTCGATATCTTTGATGATGCTTCTGCTCAGCTTAATTATGTAGAAGTTAATTAGTATATACTATAACAGTTTTATATCATGGATTATAAAAAAACAAATGCTCCTGACACCACTATTACCTGGAATACAAAAGAGCTTTCTGAAGATACTGGTAATATTTACGAGTCGGTAAATGTAATTGCTAAAAGAGCTAACCAAATTAGTGTAGAAATTAAGGAGGAATTGAATAAAAAACTTCAGGAGTTTGCTTCGTATACTGATAATCTGGAAGAGGTGTTTGAAAATCGTGAGCAAATTGAAATTTCAAGATTCTATGAGAGACTTCCGAAGGCTTCTTCTATTGCTACTCAAGAATTTGTTGAAGACAAAGTGTATTATCGTAATGCAGGACTAGAGAGTTAAGCGGTAGATATTAACTCTGAGAAAGAAAATTTTGAAAAGATAAAGGAGGTTAATGATATTTCTTTTATCTTTTTTTGTTTATATCTAAATCGATGTTGAAAGATAAAAAGATAATTTTAGGTGTTTCAGCAGGTATTGCTGCTTATAAATCTGCTCTGTTAACCCGACTTCTGGTTAAGCAAGGGGCAGAAGTGAAGGTGATTATGACCGATAAGGCCAAGGAATTTATAACCCCCCTTACCATGGCTACTCTCTCTAAAAATCCTATCCTGGTAGATTTTTACAACCCGGAGAATGGAGATTGGAATAGTCATGTGGATTTGGGTTTGTGGGCTGATGCTATGGTTGTTGCTCCTGCAACAGCAAATACTATGGGTAAAATGGCTAATGCTATTGCCGATAATTTATTAGTAACAACTTATTTATCCGCTCGTTGTCCAGTTTTTGTTGCCCCTACCATGGATTTAGATATGTATCTTCATCCTGCCAACCAAAGAAATATGGAAACTCTTTCGCTCGATGGAGTTCATCTGATTGAAGCTGAAACGGGTGAGTTAGCCAGTGGTTTAAGCGGTAAAGGAAGAATGGCTGAGCCTGAAACTATTGTCCGGGATTTGGAATTGTTTTTTCAAAGAACATTGTCCAATACAAATAAAGATAAACTTAAGGGAAGTAAATTTTTGGTTAATGCCGGGCCTACCTATGAAAAGATTGATCCGGTACGTTATATCGGGAATTTTTCGAGTGGAAAAATGGGCTACGCTATCGCCAATGAATTGGCAGAGAGAGGTGCAGAAGTTGTGTTGGTGTCAGGTCCTGTAGCTGAAAAAATAAACCATCCGGGGGTAAAAGTAATACCGGTAATGTCAGCTCAACAGATGTATGAGGCCTGCGTAAGTAATTACCCGCATTGTAATGGAGCTGTCCTTGCCGCTGCCGTGGCCGATTATACACCTTTAGTATGTGAAAAACAAAAGGTGAAAAGCGATAAGGCAGAAATGACCATTAGCCTGAAATCAACAGTAGATATAGCTCAATCATTAGGAGCCCTCAAAAAAGAGGGCCAATTATTGGTTGGATTTGCCTTGGAAACAGAAAATGCTGTGAAAAATGCATCAAAAAAGCTGATCAGTAAAAATCTTGATTTTATAGTGTTAAATTCGCTTGAAAATAAAGGAGCTGGCTTTGGTGTGGATACGAATCAAATATCGATTATTGACCGGAATAATAATAAAGAAGAGTTTACGTTAAAAAGTAAACGTGAAGTGGCCGTTGATATTGTAAATAAAATAATGTCTCTATAAGCTTAAATCTTAAATTATACTCTTGTGCGAAAATATTTAGTTATTATATTATTTTTTCTTTCGTTAACTATGCAAGCGCAAGAACTGCAATGTTCTGTGTCGGTTGTTTCACCCAGTATTCAGAGTTCCAATAAGCAGGTGTATGAAACCATGCAAACGGCTATCCGTGAATTTATGAATGCGCAGCAATGGACAGATCATGTGTATAGCTCAGAGGAACGCATTGAGTGTAGTATTTTAATCAATATCACAGACGCTGAGGCTGACCAGTATACCGGAACCATTCAAATTCAGGCTCGACGTCCTGTTTATAATTCATCTTATAATACCATATTGTTAAACTATCTCGATCAGGATTTTGGTTTTGAGTATGTAGAGTTTCAGCCTTTGATTTATAATCCCAATAGTTTTGATTCGGATTTGGTAGGCGTGCTGGCTTATTATGCCAATTTAATTATTGGTTTGGATTACGATTCTTTTTCCAAGTATGGAGGGACTAAGTATGTTGAGCAATCGGAATCAATTGTTAGTTTAGCACAAAGTTCTTCGCAAACAGGTTGGCGTTCCTACGATAGTAACCGCAATCGTTATTGGTTGATAGAGAATTATTTAAATGAAATCCATAAGCCTATGCGTGAAGCCATGTATCAGTATCATCGTTTGGGTTTAGATAAAATGAGTGAGGGTCTGGAGGAAGGCAGACGTGAAATACTCTCGGCTCTGCAAAAATTACAAAAAGTTCATCGTAAGCGTCCAGGGACCTTTGCGATGACTGTTTTTTTTGATGCGAAAAATGATGAATTAGTTAATATTTTTTCAGAAGCATCGGATGTGGAAAAAAAACAGGCCATGGAAGTATTATTGGAAATAGATCCTTCTAATTCATCAAAATATAAAGAATCCTTATCTGAAAAGTAGTAAATAAAGTTATTCATGCTTAAATCATTGTTTGTTTCAAATTATGCTTTGATTGATCAGGTAGAGATTGATTTTAGCAGTGGATTTTCTGTCATCACCGGAGAAACAGGTGCCGGTAAGTCTATTATTTTAGGTGCTTTATCTCTTGTGTTAGGACAACGGAGTGATACTTCGGTGCTTAAAAATAAAGAGAAAAAAAGTGTTATCGAGGCAGAGTTCAATATCTCGGATTATGGCTTTCAATCTCTTTTTGAACAGGAAGATATTGATTACGACGATCATATGATCATTCGCCGCGAAATTTTAACAACAGGTAAATCCAGAGCCTTTGTTAATGATACTCCTGTTAATCTCGGTTTGCTGAAAAATATGGCAAATCGTTTAATTGATATTCATTCGCAACATCAAAATCTGCTTTTGGGTGATATGCAGTTTCAGCTGAATGTAGTGGATACGGTGGCTCAAAACAGTGCTTTGTTGAAAGACTATAAGTCTTGTTATAAAAGCTATAAGCAGCTCGTAAAAGAACTCAAGGAATTGGAAGAGCATAATGCAAAACTACAACAGGATGTGGATTACATGCAATTTCAATATGAGCAGTTAGTGCAATTAAAGCTTAGTCCGGAAGAGCAGGAAGAGTTGGAGAAGGAAAATGAAGTGTTGTCGCATGCTGAAGAAATAAAAACAGGACTTTTTGCTGTTGTTGATTTGCTTAATGGTGAGGTGTCTCCGGTATTAGGTAGTTTAAAAGAGGTGATTAAGAATCTGGAAAAAGTAAGTGTTTATTTGTCTGAAGGAGAAAAATGGCAGCAAAGAACTGATTCTGCTTATATTGAATTGGATGATTTGGTGCGTGAGATAGAGGGTGCGATGGAAGGTGTAGAGTATGATCCGGAGCGAATGGATTATATTAATAACCGATTGGATCAAATATATTCCCTGCAGAAAAAGCACCGCGTCGATTCTGTTGCTGCGCTTATTGAGATACAAAAAGGACTGGAAGAGCAATTGCTTAAAGTGTCTTCCTTTGAAGAGGATGTAAAAGAAAAACAAAAACAAATTGAAGTAGCTCTGAAAGTTCTTGAGACTGCTGCCGAAAAACTATCGGCATCAAGAAAAAAAGTGCTGAAAAATATTGAGAAAACAATTGTTTCCCAGCTGCTGGAACTGGGGATGCCAAATGTTACTTTGGTGTTGGATTGTCAAGCGATGAGCGAGTTTGGAGAAACGGGTATTGATGATATAAAATTTCTTTTCTCGGCCAATAAAAATGGAGAACTGGCTGCTATACCAAAGGTCGCATCAGGAGGTGAAATGTCGCGGGTGATGCTGTGTATAAAATCATTATTGTCTATTTCCAAAGGCTTGCCAACTATTATCTTTGATGAAATAGATACAGGAGTGTCTGGTGAGGTGGCCGATAAAATGGGACGTATTATGCAGGATATTGCCAAACATATACAGGTGGTAAGTATTACGCATTTACCACAGATAGCAGTAAAAGGAAAGCATCATTATAAAGTATTTAAAACAGATACTAAAACCGATACTAAAACAGGTATTGAACAATTAAATCAGAACGATAGGGTAACTGAAATAGCTAAAATGCTTAGTGGGAGTAATCTTACTCAGGCTGCGCTTACTAATGCAAAGGATCTGTTGGGAGTGAGTTAGCTTTTATTTCTGTATTTGGGCTCAAAAGGCCTGATGAGAGCCTTAGTGTCAGTTAGCTGGAAGCATCAGTTTCGTGTTTCAGGAGAAAAGAGTAAATTAATTTTATAGTTTAATCAAACAAAGGGCCAGGCATTGCTTGATCCCTTGAATTAAAAGGCGAATAATCAGTAAATAATGACTGAGTATAGGGACTTTTTATCGTGAATTTCGTATTAAATTACGTTAATTTGATAAATATTTAAACTTTACTGTTTCTCTTACTGTGATATTCGTATATATTTGTACGCTCAAAATAAATATTAAAATGGCATATAATTTATTAAAAGGAAAAAGGGGAATTATTTTTGGGGCATTAAACGATATGTCTATTGCTTGGAAAGTGGCAGAATTAGCTCACGCTGAAGGTGCTTCTTTTACCTTGTCAAATACCCCGGTAGCTTGTAGAATGGGTACACTTACTGAACTTTCAGAGAAGTGTAATGCAGAGGTTATTCCTGCTGATGCTACAAGTGTAGAGGATATTGAAAATGTTTTTGCTAAATCGATGGAAATATTGGGGGGTAAAATTGACTTTGTTCTTCACTCCATTGGTATGTCGTTGAATGTTCGTAAAAAAAGAGTATATCACGACTTAGATTATAATTACCTTAATAAAACACTCGATATTTCTGCTATCTCATTCCATAAAATGCTCCAGGTGGGTTTTAAAATGGATGCAATAAGTGAGTGGGGTTCTGTTTTAGGTTTATCCTATGTAGCAGCACAGCGTACCTTTTATGGGTATAATGATATGTCGGATGCTAAAGCATTGTTAGAGTCTATAGCCCGTAGCTTTGGTTATATTTATGGCCGTGAAAAGAAAGTGCGTGTGAACACCATTTCTCAGTCTCCAACATTGACTACTGCTGGTAGTGGTGTGAAAGGTTTTGATGGCTTAATGGATTTCTCAGAAAGAATGTCTCCTCTGGGTAATGCAACTTCTGATGACTGTGCTAATTATTGTGTGGCTATGTTTTCTGACCTAACAAAAAAGGTGACCATGCAAAATCTGTTTCACGATGGCGGTTTCTCCAATGTGGGAATGAGTTTAAGAGCTATGACTCAGTATAACAAGAGTTTTGATGTAGATGATATTGATTCACTGGATTAAAAAACTAATATGTTGGCGTATTTTATGATGCCTGCTAAATCCTACTTGTATAAAGTGGGATTTTTTCATTTAAAAGGTGTTCATAAGCATAAAATCATTAACTTTGCGAGCGTTTTTAAAAATCCTTTTTTAGGATAAACATCAAATAAAACTATGGATAGATACCAAATTAATCACCTGAGGGAACTGGAAGCTGAATCGATTTTTGTAATACGTGAAGTAGCAGCTCAGTTTGAGAAACCGGTGATGTTATTTTCCGGAGGGAAAGATTCAATAGTCATGTTTCATTTGGCACGTAAAGCCTTTTATCCGGCTAAAGTACCATTTGCTTTGTTACATATCGATACAGGACATAATTTTCAGGAAACACTGGATTATAGAGATAACCTGATGGAGAAAACCGGAGCTAAGTGTTTAGTGAGATATGTTCAGGATTCAATCGATCAGGGAAAAGCTCTGGAAGAGAAAGGAGTGAATGCCTCTCGTAATAAGTTGCAAACAGTTACTTTATTAGATGCCCTGGAAGAGTTAAAGTGTGATGCTGCCATGGGTGGGGGACGAAGAGACGAGGAGAAAGCCCGTGCTAAAGAACGTTTTTTCTCTCATAGGGATGAGTTTGGTCAATGGGATCCTAAAAATCAACGTCCGGAATTGTGGAATATTTTTAATGGCAGAAAAAATATGGGCGAACACTTTAGAGTTTTCCCAATTAGTAACTGGACCGAAATGGATGTTTGGCAATATATTTATATGGAAAATATAGATTTGCCAAGTCTTTATTTTACCCATAGAAGAGAGGTGTTTAATCGTGATGGTGTTTGGATGTTTAAAGCTCCATTTATGCAATTGAAACCTGGTGAAGAGTTAATTGAGAAAGATGTAAGGTGTAGAACCATTGGTGATATTACCTGTACTGGTTTAACTTTGTCCAAAGCAAATTCCATCGAAGATATTATTCAGGAGGTGGCTGCTACCAGAACAACAGAGAGAGGTGGCCGTGCAGATGATAAAAGATCTGAATCAGCAATGGAAGATCGTAAAAAAGAGGGGTATTTTTAATCAATTAGCTAAAGATCAGAAAGTTATGAGCGAAAAGAATTCAGGATATTTAGATATGGAGCTGTTACGCTTCACCACTGCTGGAAGTGTAGATGATGGTAAAAGTACTTTAATAGGTAGGTTGCTATACGATAGTAAGGCTATCTTTGAAGATCAGATGGAGGCCATAGAGAAGGCAAGTGAACGTATAGGTAATGAGGAGGTTAATCTGGCTTTATTAACCGATGGTCTTCGTGCCGAAAGAGAACAAGGGATTACTATTGATGTTGCTTACCGTTATTTTGCTACTCCTAAACGTAAGTTTATTATTGCCGATACTCCCGGACATATTCAGTATACTCGTAATATGGTTACAGGGGCAAGTACTGCTAATGTAGCTATTATTTTGGTAGATGCTCGTCATGGTGTGTTGGAACAAACTTTACGCCATTCTTATATTGCTTCTTTACTTCAGATTCCTCATGTCATTTTTTGCGTTAATAAAATGGACCTGGTGGATTATGCTGAAGAAACCTTTGAGAAGATTAAGGCAGATATAGATGGGTTTTCATCCAAGCTTAGTGTTAAAGATATTCG
>JBFHEL010000159.1:0-8929 GCA_041584155.1 Saccharicrinis sp. | reverse complement strand
TGATTTTGTTTAGGAATGATGAGCATGGAAAGAGTCTGTATCTTAGTCGTTTTTCAGGAGAGGAGTGGAGTGATCCAGAAAAACTGCCTTTCCCCATAAATAGCTTTGCTGAAGAAACCCATGGGTCTATTTCTGCAGATAAGAGTACCTTGTTCTTTACCAGTGATAGAGAAGGTGGGTATGGTGGATTAGATATTTATATGGTTAAAAGAGATATTCATGGAAATTGGGGTAAACCACATAATCTGGGACCTCGTATTAATACCGAATATGATGAAGAAACACCAATGATTCATTATGATGGGAAAACCTTATATTTTTCCTCGGAGGGTCATAATAGCATGGGTAGACTTGATGTGTTTTATGCTGAAATGCTTCAGGACTCTTCCTGGTCGAAACCGGTTAATCTGGGCTATCCTATTAATACCCCTGCAGATGATTTCTTCTTTGTTCCTACTGTAAATAAAAGTCATGCCTATTATGCCTCCTCTAAGTTTGAAGATAACTATGGAGGCTCGGATATATACCGGGTTAAATTTGAAAATAATTCCGATACAGAGTTGGCTGTGGTAGAAGGAACGGTGAATCCTGCTCTAAGCACCCATATGGAAGATATGCGTATTCTGGTAACGCGCCGTAAGGATAATAGACTCGTTGGGGATTACAGACCTAATACTCGTAAGGGGACCTTTTTATTGTTTCTTGAAATAGGTTATGAATATGAAGTAAAACAAACAGACTCCAATGAAAATGAAAAGATAGCCTATGTTAATGTAACATCGGAGATGAGTTATTTGCATAATAAGAAGCCGGTTCTTTTTAAAGATGTGGCTATGGGAGCTCCTTTGCAGAGGGTTATTGATCAGGAGATTGAAGATTTTACTCAGTTTGCAAAAAACAAATTACAAAATGAGGTTAAGGAAAGTTTCCTTACCGAGATTACTAAGAATAAAACGGTTGCAGAGGGAAATGCCATAAAAACGGATGAGTCTAAACCAATAGTCTATAAGGAGGATGTTCAACCTGCTCAAACACTTCCCGTAGATCATAAGAAATCTGCTGTTGGGCGTGTTGCTTTGACTAATACCTTTGATGCATCCAAAAATGCAGAGGGTTATACTATGCAACTGTTTGCCCTTAAAAAGGGTCCGCTTAATAGTTTAAAGATCTTTACAGATAATGGATTGCAAAATGTAAGTGAAGTGAGGTGCGTGGATGGATATACGCGTTATATCTATGGGGTATACGATGATTATAAAGCCACATTGCAACAGAAAAGAGAATTGATGTTCTCAGGTCAATTTGAAGATGTTTGGATAAGACCCATTAGAGATGTGGAGAATTTAAAAGTAAAATAGGTAACCCTCCATTTGTAAAACAAAGGGCTACCATTGGTATATTATTCTTTTTCAATATGAACTTCTTTTGATTTACCGGGTAATATTAGGTTTAGAACAACACCAACTACCGAAGCCAGTCCGATTTTTTCCAGCGAAAATGAACCAAAGTCTATGGCGGCACCCCCTATTCCTACAGTTAAAATTACCGACACAATCACCATGTTTCTTGTTTTGTGGAAATTAGCCTTTGATTCAATCAGGGTTTTAATACCCACACTGGCAATCATACCAAAAAGTAAAAGCATAATACCTCCTAAAACTTCATTAGGTATAGATCTTAAAACACCACTAACCTTACCAATAACGGAGAATAGAATAGCGGTGATAGCTGAAATTCTTAATACTCTTGGATTAGTTACTTTGGTCAGTTCAATAGCTCCTGTTACCTCCGAATAAGTGGTGTTAGGCACGCTACCAATAAAGCCGGCGAAACTTGTAGCTATACCGTCTCCCAGCATTGTTTTATTTAGCCCGGGGTTTTTTATAAAATCTTTTTCAGCAACTGCTCCAATGGCATAAATATCGCCTACGTGCTCAATAAGGGGGGCAATGGCTACAGGAATCATATATAATACCGCTTCCCAACTAAGCTTTGGTAAAGTAAATTCAGGCAGCTGTAACCAGGCTGCTTCTGTAATAAGATTAAAATCTACTTTCCCCATAAAAATGGACAGGACATAACCTACTACAATACCAATAAAAATAGGGATTAATTTGATGATGCCTTTAAAATAAACAACGGCAATAATAGCTGACATTAAGGATACTCCGGAAACGATCCAGTTACCTTTTGCCATATTAACACCCACGGGAGCAAGTGATAAACCTATTACCATAATTACAGGTCCTACAACAACTGATGGGAAAATTTTTCGGATAAAATTGACTCCTCTTAGCTTTACTAAATAGGATACCAAAGTATAAATAATACCTACGGCTATAATGCCCGATAACATGCCTGCAAAGCCAAACCTTTCTGTGGCTGCATTAATTGGTGCTATAAAAGCAAAGCTGCTTCCTAAAAAAACAGGAACCTTACCTTTGGTAATCATATGGAAAATCAAAGTTCCCACACCGGCAGATAATAATGCTATTGATGGGTTTATGCCTACTAGCAGTGGAACCAGTACCGTGGCTCCGAAGGCTACAAAGAGAAACTGAACTCCTAATAATATTTGTTTGGAGTTTGATAATGGAATGTTCGTGTTCATGATAAATTAATTGGGTTTCGGCAAAAGTAGTAATAAACACAAAGTTACCATATAAATAGTGAAATTTTAGAGGATAATTCACTGTATGATAATGTAATGTATTCTTTGTTAAATTGGAGAGTGCATGATTTTATGTTGGATGCCACCTGGCGCTTAGAATAGAGTGATATATTTGGATGGGTGGTGTATTTGCTTGTTTATTAGTAGTATAGGTTTGCAGGGTTTAGGGTATTAAAAAAGCCGGAAAGACACCCCTGACTTTTCGGCTTCCTCAAAGATTATAATGTAATCTAAACCTATTTAGAATGGGTGCAAGATAGATAATTTAACACAGTTAGTCAAGATGTTTTATTATGAATTATCTCATGAAAATGAATGTTGAGTAGAATTGTATGGAAAATCTACTTTCCTTATTATTTTTTATATTTTTGAAAAGGATTAATATATATTCGATCGTGAAAATGGTGCTGTTGGTGTCGATTGAAAGATATTGAAATAAGTAATGAGCCGAATGATCTTTTTTTAATCTAAGTTATAACTTATGCAAAAAGCAATCACAAATCCTAATGCTACTTTTGGTTCTATGCCGGTTTTTATGACCGCTGTTTCTACCATTTTGGGTGCAATTCTTTTCTTACGATTTGGATGGGCTATCGGGAATGTTGGTTTCTTAGGTGTGCTAACCATAGTTTTAGTTGGTCATATGGTTACTGTTCCTACAGCCTTGGCTGTAGCAGAAATTGCCACCAACCAGAAAGTGCAGGGAGGGGGTGCTTATTATATTATTTCACGTTCTTTTGGTTTAAATATTGGTGGAGCCATAGGTATTGCCCTTTATCTTTCTCAGGCTATTAGTGTAGCTTTCTATGTAATTGCTTTTGGTGAAGCTTTTGATGCAGTTATACCCTATATTCCTTTTAGTATTCATCCGGCACTATTAAAAAAGGGAGTTACCATTGTTATTATGACACTTTTAAGTGTTGTTGTTTTAATTCGTGGGGCAAATGTTGGAATGAAGACTTTGTATGTGGTGGTAGGCATCTTGTTTATTTCCATTCTCTTGTTTTTTCTGGGTTCCTCTACCACAGAAAATGTTAATGTTTTGTTAAATGAAACAGCGGATAATCCGGAAGGTTTTTTTTATGTTTTTACTATCATATTTCCGGCATTTACAGGTATTGCTGCAGGTCTTGGGCTTTCGGGGGATTTAAAGGATCCTAAAACGTCTATTCCAAGGGGTACGCTTTGGGCCACCTTAATAGGTATGATTGTTTATATAGGTATAGCCTATAAACTCAGTGTATCAGCGACTCCTAATGATTTGGCAGAAGATCAGCTAATTATGCAACGCATTGCGTTGTGGGGGCCAATTATTCCTATAGGATTAGCGGCTGCAACTTTATCGTCGGCCATTGGTTCTATTCTGGTTGCTCCTCGTACATTACAAGCCATTGGTTTTGATAATGTATTACCTTATCCTCAAATAAACAAGTGGCTGGCTAAGGGGAAAGTAAAGGATAATGATCCCGTTAATGGCACACTGGTTACCATTATTATTGCCTTCTTTTTTGTGATCATTGGCGATGTTAATTTTGTGGCGCAGATTATATCCATGTTTTTTATGGTTACTTACGGAGCAATCTGTTTAATAAGTTTTTTGGAGTATTTTGCTGCTGACCCATCCTATCGTCCTACCTTCAAACATAACAGATGGTATTATTCTTTAGTAGGAGCTGTTTTATCGTTTTGGTTGATGTTTCAGATGAATCTCACCTACTCCTTGATTTCCATAATGATCATGGTAATCATTTATTTAATCATCAGTAAATATCAACCTGAGAAACGAGGACTGGAGAATTTATTTAAGGGAGTCATGTTTCAACTTAGTCGTCAGATTCAGATTTTTGTGCAGCAGGCTAATAAAGAAGAATTAGGATATAATTGGCGTCCTTTTGCGGTATGTGTGAGCCCTGACTCATTTGAACGCCAATCGGCTTTTGATTTGCTGGGCTGGATATCCCATAAGTATGGTTTTGGAACCTATATTCATTATGTGGAGGGGTTTTTAAATAGTCAAACGTATGGAGAGTCGGATAGGATATTGGAGAGGTTAATTAACCGGGCCAAGGGAAGTAAAACGCGTGTTTATATCGATACTGTAATCAGTCCTTCTTATACCTCAGCCATTGCACAGGTTATTCAGTTATCAGGTATCTCAGGAAAGGGTAGTAATCTTATTTTATTTGAATTTCCAAATAATAAGCCTGAAGCATTAAAAAATGCTCTTGATAATTATATGTTATTTGA
Source organism: Saccharicrinis sp. (assembly GCA_041584155.1). Classification (GTDB taxonomy): domain Bacteria; phylum Bacteroidota; class Bacteroidia; order Bacteroidales; family Marinilabiliaceae; genus Saccharicrinis. The sequence continues at coordinate 4,011 of JBFHEL010000159.1, read as the reverse complement.
TTCTTGTAAGATGGATGTGTGTTTTTTAAATACTTCTATTAAGGGTTTTGGATATAAAAAGGAAATACATGTGTGGATAGGACGTCATGATTTTCATAATGCCAACCTGATGATATTGTTAGCCTATATTATTTTAGGGCATCCCGATTGGGAAAAAGGGTTTATTAAAATATATTCTCTGGTACCGGCAAAGGAATCAAAAGAGGAAAGAAAAAAATGGATAGAAAGGATTAAATCTGCCAGATTGCCTATTGCACATGGTAATGTGCAGATTGTTTCCTTTAATGAAGGTGATGATAAAACCAATATTATAAAAAAGCAAAGCTATGATGCTGATTTAACCATTGTTGGTTTTTCTTCAGAAGAAATAAAGGATGGAACCGATATGTTTACCCGTTACGATCATATGGGTAATATTTTATTTGTGAACGCATATCGAAAAAAGGAAATTGAGTAAATAATTTAATTGAATGAAAACGACAGCAAAAAAAAATTCTGAACAAGCATACGATATGAAAATTGAGATGTGGTTGCATAAAAATGCAGCCATTGTTTTTTACATGTTATTGGGTGTGTTGGTATTGTTTAGTGGCTTATATTTTAATGCAAGGGTAAGTATTACTGGAGATGATTCAACTTATATTACCCGAGCGATAAATTTATGGGATTCAGGAACCTACCCTTCTTATCAGGGACCTTTTTATCCTATGGTTTTGTCGTTGGTGGTTGGTTTGTTTGGTATGAACCTGCTGGTTTTAAAAGTTTCTTCTGCTATTTTTATGATGGGCGCGCTTATCTTGTTATATAAGACTTTTAAGGATAAGGTGTTGTATACTACCTTGTTTTTTACCTTGGGGGTATTAAGTGTGAGTCATTATTTTTTGTTTTTCTCCAGCCAAACCTTTTCAGAACCCTTGTTTATGCTGCTCCAGGGCGCTTTTTTTCTGTATATGTGTAAAATTATTGAACAGGAAGAGTCTGTAGGCTGGCGTCTGTCGAAAAGAGAAGGTATTCATTTGGGAATGCTTATTTTGTTTGGGGTTTTGATGTTCATCACCCGAACAGTAGGTTTTGGTGCTATGTTGGCGGTATTGGTCTTTTTTCTGGTCAATAAGCAGTTTAAAAGAGCGGTGTTTGTCACCGTTGGCATTGGAGTATTTATTGTATTATTGATCGGGATAAGAAGTGCTGTCTGGGATTTGCCAGTTAAGTCAGGTGAACAAACATCTCAGTTGTTAAATAAGCATCCCTATGACAGTAGTCAGGGGAGGGAGAATTTTAGTGGTTTTTTGCAGCGGTTTAAAGATAATTCAAACCTCTATTTGTCAAAGCATTTTATGCGTATTGTTGGATTTCGTTCTGGTGAAAAAAATACGGTCAAGCCATTGCTTACCATTGCTTTATATCTGATTTTTTTGCTGGGGGTTTTCTGGTTTTTTAGGCGGAATAAAGCCTTGTTTTTTACTGCTGTTTATCTGGCGATTATGCTGGGTATTACTTTTTTCTCTTTGCAAAACCTTTGGGATCAATATCGTTTGATTATTCCCTTTGTTCCCTTTGTGATCTTGTTTCTGGTGTCTACTATGGTTCAAATGGCTAAGGTCAATAAAATAGCTTGGCTAATAAAAATAATACCTGTATTTTTGAGCCTTTCATTTATTTTAACCTTTGGTAATGGGGTGGTAACCATTGATATTCCTACTTTAACAAAGAATTTAAAAGGGGATAAGTTTGCTGGTTTTACTCCCGACTGGGTGAGTTATTTGCAGATGGTTGATTTTGTAAGTAAGAACCTAAAGGAAGAGAATACCTATGTGGCATGCCGAAAACCAAATATCGCCAGAATATATGGAAAAGGACGTAAGTTTTATGGTATATATCGTATTCCGGAAGGCTCTGCTGAAGAATTGTTACAGCTTTTAAAGGATAAAGGAGTAACGCATGTGATGCTAGCCAGCTTACGCAAAAATCCGAATGTGTTTACCGGACAAACCATTAATACAGTAAGGCGATATATGACCGCTATTATTAAAAAGTATCCGCATACTTTTAAATTGGTAAAACAATTCGGCGATAAAGAACCTACTCTTTTGTTCGAGATTGATTACTCTATGAAAAATCCTGTTAAGGGAGAAACCATAAATAAAAAATAATAAATGCAATTGTATAGTTCTGAGATTAAAGAATATTGGGAGAGCTTCGCTCATAAATGGGTTAAATACCGCGAAAAAAGATCTTATTATTGGAATTCAATATCGCGTTATTGTAATTATTTTATTCATCCCGAGAGTACTATTTTAGAAGTAGGGTGTGGGAGTGGTGATTTATTGGATGCCATTGAGGGAAAGGAAAAAACAGGGATAGATTTTTCACCTAAAATGGTGAGTCTGGCAAAAGATCGTTTCCCAACAATTCATTTCTATGAGATGGCTGCAGAGGAATTAAAGCTGAATCAACAATTTGATGTCGTTATTTTGTCAAACCTTATTGGTGTGCTGCCTGATATTGAACTTGTGTTTAAACAGTTAAATAAGGTGTCGCATGAAAAAACAAGGTTAATAGTGACCTATTATAATAGAATGTGGGAACCGGTGATACGTTTTGCAGAACTTATCAGGGTGAAAAGAAAATCTCCCTTGCAAAACTGGCTTTCGGTAAAAGATATTGAAAATCTATTGTATCTGGCAGGTTTTGAAACCTATAAGGAAAACAGGAGCTTGTTTATTCCTTATCATATTCCATTAATTTCTCCTTTGTTTAACCGGGTATTCAGCCGTTTGCCTTTTTTAAATAAATTGGGTTTAAACCAGTTTGTATTTGCCCGCCCTCTTCCTCTATCTAAAACTGAAGAGCAAATAAAGGCAAGTTATAGTACCTCTGTCATTATTCCGGCACGTAATGAGAGCGGAAATATTGAACAGGCCATCTTGCGTATGCCCGATTTTGGTAAGCATATAGAAATTGTATTTGTTGAAGGTAACTCCACTGATGATACCTGGGAAACCATTCAACATATTCAGAAAAAATACAAGAATACTCACGATATTAAAATCATGCAGCAGGAAGGAAGAGGCAAAGGTGATGCCGTTCGAAAGGGATTCGCTGCAGCTTCAGGCGATATCCTGATGATTCTGGATGCTGACCTTACGGTTCCTCCCGAGGATCTTGCTAAGTTTTATGATGCTATCACCACCGGTAAGGGAGAGTTTATTAATGGGGTTCGGCTGGTATATCCTATGGAGAAAAATGCAATGCGTCCTTTAAATACTGTTGGGAATCATTTCTTTAGCAAGTTCTTTAGTTATATTCTGGAACGTCCGATTAAAGATACGCTGTGTGGTACCAAAGTGATGTTTCGTTGGGATTATGAGAAACTTGCTGCCAATCGAAAATTCTTTGGTGAGTTCGATCCTTTTGGCGATTTTGATTTGTTATTTGGTGCGTATAAATTAAACCTGAAGATAATTGATTTGCCAATTCGGTATAAAGAACGAAAATATGGTGATACCAATATTAGCAGGTTTAAACATGGGATCATTCTTTTACGGATGGCTACCTTTGCTACCTTAAAAATTAAGTTTTGGTAAAGTATTCTTTGTAGCCTTAAAGTATTTTTACAACTTTAGGTCGAATTTAAATGGAGAAGAAATGAAACGTATTGCCATATTTCCTGGTTCTTTTGATCCTTTTACCATCGGACATGAAAATATTGTTCAACGGGCAGTGGACTTGTTTGATGAAATTATTATTGGTATTGGTTATAATACCAGTAAAAGAGGTTATTTCCCCATCGATAAAAGAATTGAGTGGGTTGAATATCTGTTTGATCAGGAACCAAAGGTTAAAGTGGATAAATACGATGGCTTAACAGTTGATTTTGCAAAGAAAGTTGGGGCAGGTTATATCTTAAGAGGGATAAGAACGGCAGCTGACTTTGAGTATGAAAGAGCTATTGCTCAGGTGAATAAGGCAATGACGGGAATTGAATCTGTTTTTCTTTTAACAACCCCC
>JBFHEL010000158.1:0-9059 GCA_041584155.1 Saccharicrinis sp. | reverse complement strand
GCAGTAATGAGTTTAAGTGTATGTAAATACTATATTGTATTCAGAGATCAGTAGCCTGTAATCAGACATGATCAACTGTCAAGCCATAGTGAATAATTTGATCGATTAGGATATTTATTTCTTTGAATATGTTGTAAGCAGACTTGCAACCCAACAACCAAAGGCCAATAACAAACAGCCACTCGAATACCAATGACTAAAATAGATATTGAAAACATAAGAAGGCAGTTTCCTATACTGGAAAGTGTGATACATGGTAAACCTCTTGCTTACTTTGATAACGCCGCAACAACACATAAACCACTTAGGGTGGTAAATAGGGTGAGTGAAGTGTATAATACTTTAAATAGTAATATTCACCGTGCCGTGCATTATTTAAGTAATCAGGCTACTCTCGCATATGAAGAAGCCCGTGCTAAAACGCAGCATTTTCTAAATGCCGTGCATGCACATGAGATTATTTTTACCTCAGGTGCTACAGGCGCTATTAATATGTTGTCTAATTCCTTTGGGGAGACTTATATCTCAGAAGGAGATGAGATCATTATTTCCACTATGGAGCATCACTCCAATATTGTTCCTTGGCAAATGATGTGTAAAAGAAGGAAGGCTATTTTAAAGGTCATCCCTATTACCCGGGAGGGAGAGTTGGATATGGCTGCTTTCGATGCTTTGTTGTCGCCGAAGACCAGACTTGTTGCCGTTACATGGGTGTCAAATGCTCTGGGTACCGTCAATCCGGTGAAGGAGTTGATTGAAAAAACGCATGCCAATCAGTCTCTTATTATGGTGGATGCTGCTCAGGCTGTACAACATTTAAAAGTAGATGTTCAGGAATTGGATGTCGATTTTTTAGTCTTCTCAGGCCATAAAATATATGGACCTACAGGCACCGGTGTTTTATACGGTAAGGAAGCGCTTTTAAATGAGATGGAGCCCTGGCAGGGGGGGGGAGAAATGATTAAGACTGTTACTTTTGAAGAAACTACATACAATGAACTGCCTTATAAATTTGAAGCAGGAACCCCCAATATTGCAGGGGCTATAGGGTTGGGAGAGGCCATTGATTTTGTATCGGAGTGCGGCATTGAAAAGATTGCAGACTACGAGAATGAATTATTGTTATATGCTACTCAAAAATTAAATACTATTCAGGGAATGCGAATCATTGGCCAGGCTAAAAATAAAGCCAGTGTTATTTCATTTCTGGTTAACGATATTCATCCCTTCGATATGGGGACTATGCTCGATAAAATGGGGCTGGCAGTCCGTACCGGTCACCATTGTGCCCAGCCTATTATCGATTATTATGAAATTCCAGGTACCGTAAGAGCTTCGTTTGCTGTTTATAATACCAAAGAAGAAATAGATCGTTTGGTTGAAGGAATATCTAAAGTAGCTATGCTGTTTGGGTAATTTATTTTTCCCATCTTTGTCCCTTCTTAAGCCGATTAGTACTTTATAAGAAATATATTACAATGACAATACAAGAAATTCAGGAGGAAATAATTGAGGAATTTGCATCTTTTGATGAATGGATGGATAAATACGCCTATTTGATTGAGTTAGGAAATGACCTGGAGCCCTTTGACGATAAGTATCGTGTAGAGCAAAATCTACTGGATGGATGTCAGTCAAAAGTATGGTTGCATGCCTGGGAAGAAGAGGGTAAGATTTATTACATGGGCGATAGTGATGCAATAATTGTTAAGGGTATTGTAGCCTTAATGATTCGGGCACTGTCGGGCCAAACTCCTGAGGATATTTTGGGAAATGAGCTTTCCTTTATTGATCAGGTGGGCTTGAAAGAACACCTTTCACCCACACGTTCAAATGGGTTGGTGGCAATGATTAAACAAATGAAACTCTTTGCTCTCGCATTTAAAGCTAAACAGGCTTAAACTTATTGGCCGCATAAATGTTTGATACATAAGGTGGAATTTTTTTTATGCTCGTCTTTATAAATAAGTTAATAGGTTGCAGGTTTCTGTTAGTATTGCCTGTTGTTAACTTAGCTCAAAAAGGTCTTAGTGCTTGTTAAACGGCATTGCAGATTGATGTTTTTAGTTTTATTAAACTGCTAATGATTGAAGAAGCAACAGTCAATAGCTTTATTATTTTATACTTAGTCGGTTATGACAAACGAATTTTTATCACTGGAAGAAGAGATAGTAAATGTATTGAAATCCATTTTCGACCCCGAGATTCCGGTAAATATTTATGATCTGGGATTAATTTACCAGGTAAACGTAGATGAGGGAGGTAAAGCAACTATTGTAATGACCTTAACTTCGCCTAACTGCCCGGTAGCTGAATCAATGCCTGAAGAAGTGTTTGATAAGGTTAGTGCTGTTGAAGGAATTACACATGTTGATGTGAATTTGACCTTTGACCCGCCATGGACGAAAGATATGCTTTCCGATGAAGCACTATTGGAGCTGGGATTATTATAAATGTAGTTGATGGTGGCTTTGTTCATGTGCTCTCTTGGCATGTGCAAGGCTGGATTTATTTTAATAATATCTTAATTTTTTCTCCTTGGATCTCCTTAAATCCCAATATGGTGAATTGATCAGGCAGAAGGCTGTGGAGTTAGGCTTCGATGATTGTGGCTTTGCCAAAGCCCACGAGTTGTCTTTTGATAAGGAGTATGTAAGGCATTGGCTTGATAATAATATGCATGCTAACATGCATTATATGGCCAATCACTTTGAAAAAAGGGTGGATCCATCCAAATTGGTTGAAGGAGCCAAAAGTGTCATTGTTTTACTTACTAACTACTTTCCTAAAGAAAAATATAACAACCAAGATAGTTTGAAAATAGCACGTTATGCATGGGGAAAAGACTATCATGATGTGTTAAAGGACAAGTTAAATACACTCTTTAACTTTATAAAAACGGAGATATATCCCGCACTCGAAGGGCGTTGTTTTGTTGACTCTGCACCCGTACTGGAGCGATCTCTTGCAGTGCAGGCAGGACTGGGATGGATTGGGAAAAATTCAAATTTAATTCATAAAAGGCTGGGGAGTTACGTTTTTATTGCTGAGTTGATTGTAAATCTCGACTTACCTGCTTCAACGCCAGTTAGGGAGGCTTGTGGAGGATGTACACGTTGTATGGATGCCTGCCCTACCAATGCCATTGTCAGTGAAAAAGTGGTGGATGCCCGCAAATGTATCTCGTACCTTACCATAGAAAATAAGGAAGAGATACCTGAAGAGTTTAGTGGTAAAATGAATAACAGGATTTTTGGTTGTGATATTTGTCAGGAGGTCTGTCCCTGGACCTGGAAGTCACGCCCGCATCATATAGAGGAATTGCATCCGGATAAGGATTTTCTTAGTTTCACCCATCGTGACTGGCTTGAATTAACAGAGGAAAAATTTGCTGAGGTTTTTAAGAAATCGGCTGTAAAAAGAACTAAATTTACTGGATTAAAACGTAATATCGACTTTATTTTTAAAAAAAAATAATGTAATCATACAATATGCTGTTAATTTAGTTTTTAAATTTACTGTTGCTGTTTTTAATTCTTAGGTCACATGAGTAGTCTCAATCACTCATCGTTTTATGTATACTCAAAAGATCATACTTTGCTTCATGGTCTTTTCTGGTTGCCTGATGAAAGCCCACTTGCTGTCGTTTATCTGGTTCATGGATTAGGAGGGCATGTTGGACGCTATGCTTCGTTAGCCTCGGCACTAAATAAGGAGAATATGGCAGTTATCGGCATCGATCTTAGAGGTCACGGTAAGTCACAGGGAAAAAGAGCTTATATTCGTAGTTTAGATGACTTTTTTAATGATATTCGGGCTGCTGTAACCCATGGCAATAGTATCTTATCTGTAAATATTCCTCGTTTTATCTGTGGTAATAGCATGGGAGCCGCGCTTGCTCTACAACTAGCCTTAGATAATGAACGTCTATTCAAGGGGGTTATTTTAACTGCACCCTGGTTTAGGTTGTCCAAACAACCTCCCAAAGCAGCACTTGTATTTATCAACAAAATGAGTAAAATATGGCCTGGGTTTACCTTTTCTTCGGGAGTGAAATCAGAAGATATGAGATCTGACCACGATCTGCAGCAAGAATCAAGAGGCGATTCTTTGGTGCATAATAAGATTACGGCACGTCTGTTTTGTCTGATTGATGATTTAAGTCGGCATTTACTGACAAATACGACAATTGAATTGCCATTTCCTGCGCTTGTTTTTCATGGGGAGAATGATAGAGTTACAGATGTTGCTGCAAGTAAACAGTTCGGCGAAAAATATCATCAACAATGTCAGTTCTTCTTATTAAAAAATACCCGACACGACGTTCATTTGGAGTGTAGTTCATCGTTTATCTTTACTAAAATGGTGCTTTGGATAAAGGAATGCATGGGCAAAAGGGCTATTATTTCCTCGTATAAACAATAATCAAGGCTCTTAAATACTTAATTAAATTGTAATTAGATATTTCTTGTGCATAGTGCTATAATTCTTGGGTTATTTCTTTTCTACTATTGTTAAAATATGCTAAATTAAAGGCTTAAAGAATTAATTAATTGAAGCAGGAATTATGAGATCGTTCAGGACGGAAGTTGAAGTTAAAGAACATTCCTTTACAATTGACTATGATACCCCGGTGGTGTTTTTGGGCTCGTGTTTTGCGACGAATATAGGCAATCAGTTTACTCAAAACAGGTTAAATGTTTTGGTAAATCCTAATGGGGTAATTTACAACCCTATAAGCGTGGCAAATACGTTAAAATCAATAGTTGAGAAACAAATATTTACAGCGGATGATTTGAATTTTTATGGTGAACATTGGCATAGTTTTTTGCATCATAGTTCATTTTCGCATAGTGATAAAGAGAGTTGTTTGCGTAAAATAAATGTAAAAAATACAGAGGCGTACGATTATTTAAAGCAAAGTCGCTTTCTCTTTATCACATTTGGTACAGCTTGGGTATATCAATGGGCCGATAACGGGAAAATTGTTTCGAACTGTCATAAATATCCATCGGACTTTTTTAACCGCTATCTATTAAATATTGAGGAAATTGTGGATGAGTACAAACAGTTGCTAACCGAATTGTTGGTTTTTAATCCAAATATTCAGGTTGTTTTTACCGTAAGTCCTGTGCGGCACTGGAAAGATGGCGCAAATGGTAACCAGATAAGCAAAGCTACTTTGTTACTTGCCATTAAAAGTATTACAGAACAGTTTGAAAGCTGTCATTATTTTCCTGCTTACGAATTGTTAATGGATGATTTGCGCGATTATCGCTTTTATGACGATGATATGTTACATCCTTCTGCTGTTGCAATAGAATATATCTGGGAAAAATTTAAAAATTGTTTTTTTTCTGCAAATACATTGCAATATATAAAGGAGATGGCTAAATTAGAAAAGGCAAACCAGCATATACCTTTTAATCCAAATTCAGAATCATACCAGAAGTTTCTCAAAACGCATTTGTATAAAGTGAATCAATTAGAAATTAAATATCCCAATAGGGACTTTACTGCTGATTTAGAGTTTTTTAAAAGTAAAATAGTTTAAACGCTTGTTATTAAAACTTAAAACAATTGCATATTGAAATTTAATTAGTGATTGAACTAATAAAATGTGATAAATTTGATTGAGTAACAAAAAAACAATGATAATTATCAGATCGAATAATATTTTGTTAAAAATAGTAAACCAGACATAAAGTAATTCTAATGAAATAAACAAATCATTCAATGTCCTATCTAGCTTTTGATAAATCTAAACTAATCAACCTGGAGCAATCTCTGTTTAAGGAGATTCTTCGAACCAATCGGGCGGGCTCTTATTCGAGTACGAGTATTGTTGGTTGTAATACAAGGAAATACCATGGATTATTGGTGTGTCCATTGCCCAATTTTGAAATGACCCGTCATGTCTTGCTGAGTTCACTTGATGCTACTGTTGTGCAACACAACAAGGAATTTAATCTGGGTATTCATAAATATGCAGGAAACCATTATGAACCCAAAGGTCATAAATATATTCGGGAACTGGAGTTTGATGTAATTCCTAAAAAAGTCTACCGTGTTGGAGGGGTGGAGTTGGCAGTTGAAGAAGTGTTGGTTGAGCACGAAGAACAAATACTTATTAGGTATACCCTGCTTAAGGCAAGCTCTAAAACAAAGCTTAAACTCAAACCCTTTTTGGCCAACCGAAGTGTTCATGATTTAACATTCCAAAATCTTAATGCCAATACCAAGTATTCTTCTATACCCGGAGGAATTAAAATTCAGATGTATGAAAATATACCCGCTTTATATATGCAGGTGTCTAAAAAAAATGAATTTGTGGCTAATCCCGATTGGTACAAAGGCATTGAATATTTTAAGGAAGAACGCAGAGGCTATCACTTTAAGGAAGATCTTTATGTACCCGGATATTTTGAGGTGACTATCAAAAAAGGAGAAAGTATCGTTTTTTCTGCTTCTTTAAAGGAGTTTAAACCTGAAAAATTTGAGGATACCTTTACTCATGAAGTGGATAAACGTATACCCCGTGAGGGCTTGTTGTATAATCTTCTCAATGCCGCACAACAATTTTTTGTGGCTAAGGGAGATGAAATAACTATGGTTGCCGGATATCACTGGTACAAAAACCGACTTAGAGATACCCTTATCGCGGTTCCTGTGTTGACTGAAGCATTAGGCGATGAGGAATTATTCCAAAAAGTACTCGAATCATCAGCACGCGATATTGAAAGAAATATTAAAAATGCAGATTGTAAGAAAATAAAGGAGGCCGATACCCCATTGTGGTTCTTTTGGACCATGCAGCAATGTTGGGGTAGCTTGTGTAGAGAAAAGCTGTATAGCAAATATAAGAACCTATTAAAATTAATCTTAGATATCTACCTGAACAAACGTTATGAGAATGTGACTGTGGATAGCGATGGCTTAATCACTATTTACGATGAAAATACACCATTAACCTGGATGAATGGTGTTGTAAACAACATACCAGTCACTCCTCGAAATGGAAAATGTGTAGAGATAAATGCCTTATGGTATAATGCGCTCCATTTATATTTAGAATTAGCTAAAGATGATAAGAAGGATGCCGCTTTTGTGAATAAAGTAAAAGCAGTAGCTGATAAGGTAGAGACATCTTATCTGCAAACGTTCTGGAATGAGAAGGATAATTGCCTTTTCGACCTGGTCGATGATGTCCATAAAGACAATGCTATTCGACCTAATCAGGTGTTTGCTACTGCCTTTGAATATTCACCACTTAGCAAAGAGCAAAAAAAGTTTGTAATCGATGTAGCAAAAGAAGAACTACTTACGGAAAAAGGTCTTCGTTCCTTGTCTCCTCAAAATCCAAATTACGAAGGTGTGATGGGGGGAGATGCTAACGGTCGTGAGTATAATTTACATCAGGGTACTGTTTGGCCTTGGTTAATTGCTTTTTATGCAGAAGGTTACTTGAAACTGCATAAAGAAAGTGGAATAAGCCATATTAAACGTATTGCCGATAATTTTGAAGCAGAAATGGTGCATCATTGCATCGGTACTTTATCGGAGTATTATGACGGTAATCCCCCCCAAATGGGAAAAGGAGCTGTGAGTATGGCTACTAATGTGGCAGGTGTTCTTAAAATTCTTAAACTAATTCAAAAATATAATTGATATGAGGGTATTAATGTTTGGCTGGGAGTTTCCTCCTCATATTACAGGGGGACTGGGTACAGCGTGTTATGGATTAACCAGAGGTTTATCTCACATTAAAGACTTAGATGTTTTATTTGTTGTGCCTAAGGCTTATGGCGATGAAGATCAAAGTACCATGAAATTGGTCGGTGCAAATAATATATCTATTCGTCAGCAACGTGTAGATATAAAGAAGTTTCAAAAGGAATTGGATTATATCGAAGTGGATAGTCATATTATTCCCTACGTTGATCCTGAAGATTATTGGAAGCTAACAAAAGTAAAGGTTGATGGCGAAAAGAAGATCGTTCATACCGATGAGGAAGGGAAAATAGATTTTTCGGGGAAGTATGGGACCAATCTGATGCAGGAAATTTCTAATTATGCATTGGTGGCCAGTGTGATTGCAAAGGATAATGACTTTGATGTTATTCATGCTCATGACTGGTTAGCTTATCCTGCAGGAATTGCAGCGAAGCAGGCATCAGGTAAGCCTTTGGTAGTGCACGTGCATGCAACTGATTTCGATCGTAGTGGAGGAAGTGTGAACCCTGCGGTATACGAAATAGAGAAAAGAGGTTTGGATGCTGCCGATAAGGTGATTACCGTAAGTAACCTAACACGTACCATTGTGATTGAGAAATATGGTATTCATCCGGATAAGGTGTTTACCGTGTACAATGCCGTTGAACCACAGGAAGAAAAAACTGAACCTATCATTAAAAAGAATAAGGGTGAAAAAATAGTTACTTTTCTGGGTCGTATTACCATGCAAAAGGGACCTGAATACTTTATTGAAGCAGCCTATCGGGTATTGCAAAAAATGGATAATGTAAGATTTGTAATGGCAGGAAGTGGCGATATGATGGAACGTATGATAAGAAGAGCTGCAGAGCTTAAGATTGCAGATAAATTTCATTTCACAGGGTTTCTGAAGGGAGAAGAGGTTTTTACGATGCTTAGAATGAGTGATTTGTATGTGATGCCATCGGTGTCCGAACCTTTTGGTATTTCGCCATTAGAGGCCATGCAAAGTAATGTGCCGGTTCTTATTTCATACCAGTCTGGTGTTGCAGAGATATTGAACCATGCCATTAAAACAAATTTCTGGGATATAGATGCCATGGCCGATGCCATGTACGGGGTGTTAAAATATCCCTCTTTGTCATCTATGTTTATTAGTCATGGGAAAAGTGAAGTAGAAGCCCTGAAGTGGGAAGATTCTGCCTTGAAAGTGAAAGAAGTGTATGATGCTGCCGTTTCTGGATCAACTAACTAACCTTAAAATATATGAGTATTATGAAAACTATCTGTCTGTATTTCCAAGTTCATCAACCCTTTCGTTTTCGTCGCTATCGTTTCTTTGATAT
>JBFHEL010000157.1:0-9067 GCA_041584155.1 Saccharicrinis sp. | reverse complement strand
TTTTCTTTCCATTTTTATTTTTCATGGCCTATCGTACCAACAATAAAATGAAACAACATATTGAAATTTCGGTTTTTAAACCCCGATAACACCCGTTTTAATTTACCTTACAATAAGCGCCAATTTATTATATTCTTCTCACACAAATTGGTCTTATTTTTTATACACAGATACAGAACGTAATGACGGTTCACTCTACTTCAGAATATGTACATCTGTAAATTAAGACTTACTTGCTCTTTATTCAACATGCAATTATAGTATACCCTTTTGAAATTGAAACAAGGGATATTAAATATCGGTATACCATCGACGCAATAATGATTGAGCATTTCTAATGAAATACAGAAAAGACAATTTCATTATATAATCAGTATTAAAAAACCTATTTACAAGAAATTCCTTTGGCACATCATCTCTAACATTCTTTCTTGCCTTATTGGAATTAATTGAATAACTTACCTCTTATAAGTAAACCCTATAAATCAGCTCGATATGAAATCTCTTAATCGCAGAAACTTTATAAAAGCATCTACAGCTGGTGCAGTAGGCCTTGCTGTTGCTTCTCACATGAATGCCAATAACTCAGTTAAAAGCCAACAAGAAATAGAGAAAGAAATTATCACCCGAAAATTAGGTGATACAGGAATTGAAATTCCTGTATTAAGTATCGGATGCGGAGGGGTTGATAGCCCATCTGTTATTAGAGCAGCCATGCAGATAGGCATTAAACATTTCGATACCGCTTATCGTTACCAACAAGGCAACAGCGAAAAGTTATTGGGTGAAACACTAAAGGATTACGAAAGGACATCATTTATAATATCCACCAAAATACAACCTCAACAAACAGAAAAGAAATTTCTAGAAATGCTGGATGAAAGTTTAGCCCGATTACAAATGGATTATGTGGATATTCTTTATCTTCATGCCATTAGCTCACGAAACAATGCATTAAACAAAATTTCATTGTCTGCATTGCAGAAGGCTAAAAAACTAGGCAAGGCAAAACACATTGGGCTCTCCACACATAAAAATGAACCTGAAGTTATTCAGGCTGCCATAGACAGTCAATTATACGAAGTGGTATTAACCGCTATCAACTTCAAGCAGGAGCACTATCAGGAAATAAAAGAAAAAATTGCCTTAGCCACAAAAGCAGGATTAGGGATCATAGGAATGAAAGTAATGGCCGGAGGTTACCTGGACGAATCGAAAAGCAAACCAGTCAACCATCTGGCTGCTTTGAAATGGGTTGTAAATGATCCAAACATTCACTCTACCATTCCTAGCATGATTAACCTTGATCAACTGAAAGCCAACATGCCTTTACTCAAAGATCTTAACTTCACCAGGAAGGAAACCAAAGATTTGGCTGCAGCCCAACAAGAAACTGGCTTATATTGTAATGCATGTGAAGCATGTGTAAGCAGTTGCCGCAAACAACTACCTATACCAGAGTTAATGCGTGCCTACATGTATTCCTATGGCTACCATAGTTCCATACAGGCCAAGGAACTGATTTCAACATTAAATACCGGTGAAAATCCTTGTGCCGGATGCAGCGACTGTACAGCCAGCTGCATAAAAGGATTTGATTTGGCTTATAAAATCAAATCTATCAGCCGTTTAGCAACTATACCAAATGATTTTTTAGCTTAAACTGAATTACTAAGTTCAATACTAACTAAAAGTTAAAGTCTATGATCAAACATTTCTCAATACTCATATTGTTTTTTTTAGCAATAACCGTTACAATTAAAGGTCAAATTATATTCCCTGAGATTGATGGATGGCAAAAATCAGAAGAAATAAAAACATATGGGAAAGAAGACCTATGGGAATATATTAACGGAGCAGCAAGCTACTACCTGAAATACGGTTTTGAAAATCTGGAAATAGCAGAGTATTCCATAAGTAACGACGAATACATAACCACAGAAATATACCACCACTCTTCGCCCCTTATGGCCTTTGGAATCTATGCCTTTGAACGGCCTAACAAATCCTCATTCCTAAACATTGCCTCTGAAGCCTATCTGGAAGAAACAGCCTTAAATTTATATGGTAATAATTATTACATTAAAATCAGAACTTCGCAAAAAGACACAACATCTATCCTGACAATGGAAAAGATTGCCAGAGCTATTGCAGCTACTAACCTAAAAAACTTACAAAGACTAAAGGCACTGGACCTATTTCCTGAGAAAAACAAAATAGCATATGGCGAAAAGTATTTTCCTGCTAATTACATGGGACACGATTTTCTTACAAACGCCTTAGAATGCAGCTATTTAATCAACAATGAAACACTCCAGCTATTTATCATAAATTGCCACAATAAAAAAGAGAAAAAAGAAATACGAGATGCCTATTTTAAATTTGCAGAGATCAACCCCAAAACTGCAGAAGAAAAGATGTATCAAATTAACGATATATTTAATGGTCTTGTCTTCATATTTGAAAAAGACAACAGTTTATATGGCGTATCCGGAACAGCAAATAAAAATTTGGCAAAAGAATATCTTAAAATGCTGATGCAATAACCAAATAATTATTCAATTCCAAAATCATTTAATACTTTTGCAGCAACAAAAAAATTATCATGCAAAATAAAGTAGTTATTATAACTGGCGCTTCTTCGGGAATTGGATTGGCTCTGGCACATGAGTTTGCTCAAAGAGGTTCAAAATTAGTGCTGGCTGCCCGATCAGCAGATAAGCTTAAAATGCTGGTAAATGATTTTAATGCACAAGGCATTGAAACAATAGCCATCCCCACTGATGTTAGCAAAGAAGATGATTGCAAAAACCTGATAAACACAACTATCCAAAAATTTGGTCAGATTGATATTTTAATTAACAATGCTGGTATTTCAATGCGTGCTTTATTTAAAGACGTTGACTTAAGTGTACTCAAACAATTGATGGATGTTAATTTTTGGGGAACAGTATATTGTACCAAGTATGCACTGCCTTATCTTTTAGAGACCAAAGGCTCAGTAACCGGTATTTCTTCTATAGCAGGCTTTATTGGTTTGCCTGCCCGCACAGGTTACTCTGCCAGCAAGCATGCCATGCATGGATTTCTGGAAACCCTACGCGTAGAAAACCTAAAAAATGGATTACATGTACTAATCGCTGCCCCAGGCTTTACCTCTTCGAACATACGAAAAACAGCACTGACCACTGATGGTTCAGCGCAAGGAGAAACACCACGTAACGAAAATAAAATGATGAGTGCGCAAGAAGTGGCCAAACATGTTGTCAATGCTATAAAAAAACGGAAGTCTACCTTAATTTTAACTTTTATAGAAGGTAAACTAACTGTTTGGCTTAAAAAATGGATGCCCAACATGCTTGAAAAATTAACGTACTATCACATGGCCAAAGAACCGGATTCTCCTTTCAAGTAAATAATATTTAGGATTCGGTATTTGATCATTTTAAACACAGCATAATCAAATACCGGATTTACAAATCAAAATCAGAAGTAATATTGTAGATCTTGTTCATAGTAAAATAAGAAACTAACAAACTATAAACTTTTTATTGTTCTCTATTCGCATAATTACCACTAGCTTTCCACTTCCTATAGCTTCCCGCTCCCAGATATGTTCTTTACAAAACTTTTATTTTAAGTGCGTAATCAACAAATAAAACAACCAATCAGGAAGCACTATAAAAAAACAACACCATCCCTCAGACAATTAGCCTACCAAACACTATTAACCAAAGATAGCTCTCTCTTTTTTATGAGGCTCTTTAAAACTCTTAACCTAAAACCATATACATTGACTACAATTGGCTATCCAAAGGGCTTTCAATTAAAAAAAACACAAAGGCTACAATAACGAGTAACACAATGGTTGCCCCAGCAATTTTATTTAACCACCATAACCTTCGCAAATTAATTTTAGAACGAAAAAGATTAATAACCGAGCTTAAAATAAACCACCACAAGGAAGCTCCAAGGGTAACACCTCCAATCAGAAGAAGGTGATTTGTATAACCGGAACCGGGTTTAACAACACCAAAACCGGCAAAAAAAGCCAGAAATAAAAATATAGCTAAAGGGTTTGATATCGTTATAAAAAAAGTAGAAGCAAAATCTTGCAATAAGGTTCCCTTCCCTTTTCTTTGTTTTCTAAGTTGTTTGGCGGGATTACTAAAGAATATGCGTACCCCTAAAAAAATAAGTATACCAGCCCCTATTATTTGAATATACAGCAGTTGTTTTTCAATAAAACTAACAATAAAGGACAAACTAAACCCTGCTATAATGGCATAGATAGTATCGCTAAAGGCGGCTCCCAGGCCTGAAAAGAAACCAGCCATTCTGCCTTTATTCAAGGTTCTTTGTATACACAAAACACCTATTGGACCCAAGGGTACAGAGGCTGAAAAACCAATAATTATTCCGTCTAATATAGTATTTAAAATCATCTCCTTCACAATAGTTAACTGCTGACAACACTGCCCAAAATGTCAATTTACAAATATCCTTTTAAAGGCAGGGCAAAAATAGCTGAATATTAAAAATACTAAAACTTTAAACTCATTATTAATTGTCTTTTAACAACAAAGCTGATGATTTAAACATATTTAAACCTAAAACGCGCTTAAATAACTTCATCACATTAAAAAAAACATTATCTTAATATTTAAATTTATTGTTGATAAGTTAATTTGAGTAACTTTATTAACATTGTGATAACATATAATTAACCTTTAGCAAACAAGCATAGCATTTTAACTATATATGTTTGCGTCACATTTTAAGTATAAATCAATCTTCTAAATGGAAAATATTTATTTAGTTCTGGTAGTGGTACTTTTTGCACTGGCTATTTCAGACTTAGTGGTAGGTGTCAGTAACGATGCTGTTAATTTCTTAAATTCTGCTTTAGGTTCCAAAGCAGCACCCTTTAAAATTATCATGATTATTGCTGCAGCAGGAATATTTGTTGGTGCTACATTCTCTAGTGGTATGATGGAAGTAGCCAGAAAGGGTATTTTTAATCCGCAATACTTTTACTTTTCAGAAATCATGATCATATTTTTGGCTGTCATGATTACAGATGTTCTGCTTCTGGATTTATTTAATACATTTGGGATGCCGACATCCACCACCGTATCTGTTGTGTTTGAATTATTGGGTGCTTCTGTAGCCGTTTCATTAATTAAAGCAGCAAATAATCCTGAAATACATTTAAGTGAATATATCAATACGGCTAAAGCATTAGAAATTATCTCAGGAATCTTACTCTCCGTTGTTGTTGCTTTCACCGTAGGTGCTATTATTCAATACATTGTTCGCCTGGCATTTTCATTTAATTACGATAAACGTATCAAATATTTAGGAGCCATTTGGGGAGGTATTGCCATTACAGCAATCACTTATTTTATTTTGATTAAAGGGGCTAAAGGAGCTTCATTTATGCATGAAGATACCAAGGAATGGATTCATTTAAATAGGACTACAATTATCATTTACAGTTTTATTGCATGGACACTACTGCTTCAGTTAGCCCAATGGATTTTTAAATTAAATATTTTAAAGCTTACAGTATTAGTAGGTACTTTTGCATTAGCCATGGCTTTTGCCGGAAATGACCTGGTTAATTTTATTGGTGTACCTTTGGCCGGATTTGCCTCCTTTAAGGCTTTTATAGCGGCTCCCGGTGCTATACCTGATGAATTTCTAATGGAATCAATGGCCGGAAAAGTACAAACCGACACTTATCTGTTAATCATTGCCGGTATTATTATGATTGCAACTTTATGGACCTCTAAAAAAGCCAAAAGGGTTGTCAAAACATCTCTTGACTTATCCCGTCAGCACGAAGGGGAAGAAAGGTTTGGCAGTTCATTTTTTGGGCGTACCATAGTAAGAGCAGCCATTAATGCATCTAACTCAGTAAATAATTTCATTCCTGCTAAGGTTAAAAATAAGATCCAACAACAATTTGACTCTAGCTCATATGAAGAAAAGAGATTGGCATTAGGAGACGATGCACCCGTTTTTGATATGCTGAGAGCATCGGTAAATTTGGTGGTTGCCAGTATCCTTATATCCATGGCTACCTCATACAAGCTACCGCTATCAACTACCTATGTCACCTTTATGGTAGCCATGGGAAGCTCATTAACCGATGGTGCCTGGGGACGAGAGAGTGCTGTTTACAGAGTAACAGGTGTTCTTTCGGTAATTGGAGGATGGTTTTTAACTGCCTTCTCTGCTTTTTCTGCAGCATTTACTGTAGCCTTAATCTTTAGTTTTGGTGGTATATATGCTATTTTTGCAATGATAGCTTTAGCAGCCTATATTATGTATCGCACACATATTATCAGCCACAAAAGCAATAAGGATATAGAAGTAAACGAATTTGAAATTGAAGAACTTGAAGGAGATACAAATTCCAGAAAAATATTATTGAAATGCACCACCAATGTCACGGATTCCTTAAAAGAAATTTCAAACTTATATGCCCACTCCTTAATAGAATTTCAGGCAGAAAACAGAAAAAATTTAAAAGAACAAAGCAAATCAATTAAGCAGGTAAACAAAAAAATTAAAAAGTATAAAACCGACATTTATAAAACGGTTAAAAAACTTCAGGACAGCGAAATAGATACCAGTTTATATTACGTACAAGTGATTGATTATTTACGCGAAACAGCACATGCTTTAACTTTCATTGCTAAACCTTGTTACAATCATTTGGACAACAACCATACCCCATTTTCTGTAGAACAATTTAAAGACTTAACCATACTTATTAATCAGGTACAATCTCTGATTAAAAAGGCTAGTAAACTGATTTCTTCAGGAAACTTCGATCAACTGGATTCTTTGCTTGATGAGATAACCCAGGGCACTGTAAACTTAAAAGATTTAAGAAAAAAGCAACTTAAAAGAATTAAGAAAGAGAAATCAAGTACACAAAATAGCATGCTTTACCTAAATATTTTACATGAAACCCAAAACTTAATTCTTCATGTTGGTAATTTACTAAAAGCACAACGTGATTTTGTTTCGTACAATAACAATAAATAGCCAGCACTAAAAGCAGGCACGAGTACAACCCTGCTTTCGTATATTCAAATGCTGATGTTCCGACTCAGTTTATCACACTTTACAGGAATAGAGCAAACAAAAAAACGACTTCAGAAAATTCTGAAGTCGTTTTTTTATGACATTTCAATCAATTACTTACAAATCAAATTAATATCATTCATTAATTTATCCTTATAGGATTTTCCTATTGGAATAACCTTTGATCCGGCTTCTGTTTTTATCACTACCGAATTATCTTCAATTACTTTAATCTTGCTTAAATTCACGATAAAGGATCGATGCACGCGCACAAACTTATCTGAAGGCATTTTATCTGAAATAGCTTTCATGGTAAAGTGAATAGTATATTTATCCTTAAAACTATTAACTACCACATAATTTTCAAGCGCTTCAATCCATAAGATATCTTCATACTTTACTCTCACCAAAGAAGAGTTATTTTTGATAAATATTTCGGAGCTACTTTTGGTTATATCATCTTTTCTTTCCTTATTTTCTTTTACCTTATTAATAGCCTTTAGAAAGCGGGCATAGGTAACGGGCTTCAATAAATAATCCGTCACATTGTACTCGTAAGACTCCAAGGCATATTTTTCCTGCGAAGAATAAATAATAACTTGGGGCAATACACTTAAGGTTTTTAACAAATCAAGACCACTCATTTCAGGCATCTCAATATCTAAAAACAATATATCTATTTCGCCAGCATTTTTACTACTCAGGTAGTTAATGCCATCTACGGCACTCTCGTAGGTTTCAATTAGGTTAAGCTCATCAGTCTTTTCAACAAATTCAGCTATAATCTTGGTCGAAAACTTATCGTCATCAATAATTATACAATTCATGATTCCCTCGTTTTTTTCAAAAATAGAAAAATTAGCTTAAACAAAAAGCCTATTTTATGCTTTAAAAATGTTAATTTACAAAAAACATCATTAATCAACAAACATTACACGTTAATCTATTCATCTCCCCTATTTATCACTAAGCTTTCTTTTATAAAACTCTTTTTCAATTAAAGGAGCACTTTTAATAGTCGCCCTTAACCATTTTAACTTAATATTCAGCTTTTCCTGATGAGAAAGTTGCCAATCCACCTCCAGCATTCTTATTTGATGGGCAAGATGCTGCAAAGTAAGGGCAACAGAAACCGAAATATTAAAGCTTTCAGTAAAGCCATACATCGGTATACGTACAAACTCATCAGCTTGTTGCTTAACTACATCAGAAATTCCTGTAAGTTCTGTACCAAAAATAAAAGCTGCCTTACCCTTAGTCACATCAAAATCATGTAATTCCACATCATTGGTATGTGGTGAAGTGGCTACAATCCTATATCCCTGGCTCTTTAAATGAGCAATAGTTTCGCTGGTATTATTTTCCTTCTGGTTATAATTATACATATTCAACCACTTGGAAGAGCCCAATGCGATATCAGGATTAACAGAATACTTATTTCTATTTTCTATTATATGCACATCCTGAACCCCAAAGCAATCACATGATCGTAATACAGCGCTGGCATTATGAGATTGATAAATATCCTCCAACACAACAGTAATATAACGGGTACGATCTTCTATTACTTTATTAAATAAGTTTTTTTTGTTTTCAGTAATATGCTCACTCAAATACTTAATTAATTCCTCTTCCATCTGCTTTAAGTAGTCTAAAAATCATCAGCTATGCTAAAAAAAAAGAGAGTACTTTCGCACTCTCTTGTATTTTTTCCCATACAGAGAATTAGTTTACTGCATCACCTAATTCGCTTCCAGCTTTAAATTTAACAACTTTTTTAGCTGCGATTTGAATTTCTTTTCCAGTTTGTGGATTTCTACCTGTTCTGGCACTTCTTTCAGAAACTGAAAAAGAACCAAATCCGATTAAAGAAATACGATCACCACCTTTAAGTGCATCGCTGGTTACATTAATAAATGAATCTAACGCTTTTTTTGCGTCTGCTTTTGTTAAACCAGAATCTCCGGCG
>JBFHEL010000156.1:0-9100 GCA_041584155.1 Saccharicrinis sp. | reverse complement strand
CTCGTATTCCATTTCTTTTTGCTCAATAGCCTGCAGGATATAATCCTCATCTATCCTGACACATTCCATGTCGCCTGCCAAATGAGGCGAAGCCGCAAATTTAAATAGATAAGGACAGGTTTCTCCATCCATATCTTCTTTTAACATGGGAATACCCATTATTTTTCGATGCATTTCAATATCTTCTGAATACCCCGAACAACCCGTCTGAGCCATTTTCATGGTAATCACATTTTTACCTTTATTCTTTAGGTATTTACCCAATAAGCCGGTTATAATGGTCTTACCTGCATTGATATCTATAGCTGAAATAAAATAAATTGACATATGGTATCTTTAAAAATTTATTAAATATAAAAATAAATTGATGCTATTTCCTATTCCGGATAATCCAGTAAAAAATGAAACCAATTTATTAAAGGTGAAACCATACCGACATTTCGTAAGGCTAAAGTCAATTTCGAAATGATATTTCATTTAAGACTAACATAAACACTTATTTCAATAGAGCGTAAACCCTGCCTTTTGAAAAGCCTCTTTATCCTGATCAATATTACTTCCCAGGGTTGTCAGGTAATCGCCCACCAATGCAGCATTTGCCCCGGCAGCTAAAACATCTTTCTGAATATGAGCTATTAAACTACGTCCGGCAGCCAACCGAATTTTAGCCTTTGGGTTAATCAAACGGAACAAGGCAAAAGTGGTTAATATGTCTTCATCGCTTAACTTTCTCATTCCTTCAAGCCTGGTTCCCTCAATAGGTGTTAGCAGGTTGATGGGAATAGATGTAATATTGAGGTTCCTCAAGGCAAAAGCCATCTCAATACGTTGCTCAGAGGTTTCTCCCATGCCTATTATTCCACCTGAACAAACTTCCAAACCTAATTCCTGGGCATATTTTATCGTCTCAATCTTTTGCTCCAGGGTATGAGTTGTTACTAACTCAGAAAAAAACGAAGGTGCCGTTTCAATATTACAATGGTAATGGCTTACTCCTGCTTCCTTTAGCTTTACCATTTGCGCCCGATTTAACAAACCCATCGAAGCACAGGTATGAATTGGGACTGTTTTCTTGATGTTTGCATACACATCACAAAGCTGATCCAGATTTTTGTTAGAAATAGTTCTTCCGCTAGTCACCAGAGAAAAGCGATGAACCCCTTTAGCCGCATTTTCTTTGGCATGTTGCCTGGCCACATCTAAATCTACCAATTCATACTCATCTACATTCGTTTTATGAAAAACGGACTGCGAACACCATTTACAATCTTCGCTGCATCTACCTGAACGGGCATTTAAAATACTACACATCTCCAGGTGTTTTCCTTTAAAATGCAAACGTATTTCGTTAGCTGCTTTATACAGTTCCTGTTTGTTGCCATAGCTTAACATCGCAACCGCTTCGGCCCCGGTCATACTACCTCCGGCCAACACTCTTTCTTTAATTTGCTTTATCATAACGCACAAAAAAACCGTTAACCAGAGATGACCTCCAATTAACGGTAGTTAATAATTTTAATCTGTAAAATATACTTATCTCATACTCATTTATAGCATTTACAACCGGAAGTAGCTGCAACAATTCCTGCTCCAACAGTTCTTCTGATACCTCTTCCTCGCTATGCTCAACACTTAAATTAATCTGCTCTTCTACCTGATCAATTAAATCACCAATCCATTGGGTAACAGAAACCGCCAAACTGCCAATATGAACTACTTTACCCAAAGAGCAAAAAACAGCATACCCTTTATTACTCCATTGCTTAAAATGAAGAAACGACTGCTGACTCATCTTATTGGTGATTGTATAATGCATAACTGTAAAATTATAGAAATTTATATTCCCTCCATACAATACACAGAAATAACCTTGTTTTTTCTATATGAAAAAAGCATCGAAGTACTTTTCACAGAACCTGTCATGCCTAAGCCGGATGAGAATGATTATTTCCGTGACTTCTCACAATAAATTCGCGAGAGACCATATGGAAACTGAGAAACTAACTATAAACTTCTTGTAAGTTTGTGGAAGCAAAAATGACGAGTATAAAACTCTACTAACAAATTACGATACTAAAGCTGCTGCACCAATTAAACCAGCAAATCCAACTAAAATAATTACTCCAATAAATGAAATTACTAATCCTGCTATAGCAAATCCTTTTGGTTTTTTAAATATACCCACAATAGAAAAAACAACCCCAAGCAACCAAATTATCCATCCTAATACAGGTATCCATCCCAAAAATAAACCAAGTAATGCTAACACAAAACCAGCTATTCCGATTCCATTAGTTTTTTTGCCTTGTTCAATGAAAATTGTTTGAGCTGAGCCTGCCTGCTCATTAACTTGAATTCCTTCAGCCATAAGTTTAAATTTAAATTATAATATATTAATTAGTGTTTTGATTAAACAAAAATAAACTTTCGAATTTATTATTCAAATATTTTACTCTATTTATACCTGATCTTCATATTTGTAAAAAAAGTAGAAGATATAGCACACCCTTATAAAATTAGCTGCTAACCATCCTCTTAACTTTTATTGCAACCTGCTACACTATTATTAAATGAACAGCATACACCTCTTGATCCCTGATCAGACTTTACCAATTCAAAGGTAAAATCGGGCATCAGGCCTTCCTCTTTACGGTGCGATACATACACAATAGAAGTGGTGCTTTCTGCCGCAATTTTTTGAATCAACTGCACCATTAACGAAGCATGGTAATCATCCAAACCAGTAGAAGGTTCGTCTAAGATAAGCAAAGGAGGATGTTTAATCATGGCACGGGCAATCAACACCATCCGCTGGTCGACTTGTGACAAACGATAAAACCGATCATCTTTTCTATCGAACAAACCCAAAACCTTCAACCATTCCTGCGCTAAGTTTCTTTGCATATCTGAAGGTTTTAAATATAAACCCACACTATCTACCAAACCGGAGATTATCATTTGTTCAACGGTATGATTACTTTGAAATAACTCAGTCATGGACGGGGTAAAATAACCCATCTTTTCTTTCAGCTCCCAAACACTCTCTCCACTTCCTTTCTTACGTCCAAATAAATAAATATCCTGACCAAAGGCCTTGGGGTTGTCACCGTAGATCATGGATAACAGTGTAGTTTTTCCTGAACCATTGGCTCCCTTAAGATGCCAGAATTGGTTTTGACCAATGGTCCAGTTTACGTCATTAAGTATACACCTACCCTCATAACTAACCTCAAGCTGTCTGATTTCAATGAGTTTTTCCGGAATATCTTTATACACGGACAATGGAGAAGGTATTTTACTTTGTAAAAAAGCTTTTCGCTGATGAAGATTCTTTTTTCGGAATTGATCAATGGTATAAAAGGCCCCCACTTTTTCCTCCTCAATAACCAGCACATTGGTAATAAAAGGCAGTATGTCACCTTGCCGCTTAAAAATTTGAACAATAGGAATTTGTAAAGCCATTGCTATCAAACTACTCTTTAAATCCTGTACAGATTCAACATCTAAACAATCGAATGGATTATCGAGTACCAAAAAATCAGGCTGTTGCTGAAACAAGTAGTTCAACAAGGCTTTCCGCTGCTCCCCACTGCTATAGGTACGTATACTTCTGGAAGAATCACCGGTTAACAAAAAACGATCGTGTCGTATTTCATCATCAATCATTTTTTCAAGTGTAATAGTCGAAAATAAAAGTCCTTTTTTATGGCTAAGTTCCTTTACATCATTACTCTCTCCTTTTAATAGCTGCTGTATCCATTTTCCTTTAACAGTTAAATTCCGACTTTCTATGGCATAATGCTTCAATGCTTTCATTATTTAAGTTACGTAAAGTAAATTTTCTCCCGGTGGTTTCTTTTCAATCACTTATTATTTTTGCATTAAACCCTATATAAGCAAAAAATACGCAGCTATGATTAACCATTAACCTATGGGTGTGCTTGTGCTACTCAAAGGTATTTTCAGCTGCTTCCCTATTGTTGTAAGGATCAAAAAAATTACTCAAAGATAAGCTCTTTTTTCTAGGCTACTTTCCTCTTTTCACTCTCTATCATCTTAAAAAACATTAAAAACAGGAAAAGACCCCTTTATATATTCGCTTATTGCCTAATAATTGATATTTTTGGAAATTAACACCAAAATAAGCAACAATGAATTACCTGGAAGCTGCCGTATTTTTAAAACGCCTGATAAAAACAACCAATTCTGATTTATTATCTCTTAACAAGAATGGTTTGGTGAATAAAAACCAAATGGTTATTCGTTCTAATTTTGGCAACCCCATTAAAATAAAAATGGATGCTTTCTCCAATGAATTTGTCAGTAAAACCCTCAATGAATATGACTCTGAAGCCTTTGTTATCACCGATCTGGTTACTGTAAATAACAAAGGACAGGAGCTTACGTATTTTTTATACAAGGGATATCATTCATTATTTGATAAGGGCTTGGTTTATTTTCAGCTGATTAACAAAACCAATATGCAAGCCATTGGCGAATTGGAATTTAGCAATTTAGAGGACAATATATTCTACAACGTACAAGCACCTAACTTTGAAGAAAGCTCGTGTAATGCCATAGAAACAAAAGAAAACACCATTAAGGAACCTTCCATCGCTTTTTTAATAGGCCATATGAATGAGGACCGTTTGTTCTACGATATCAACCGATTAATTTTTGATACAGCAAATAATGTTCAGAAACATAAAAACCGTCATTTTAAGTTTCACATTGAGATATCAAAATTTGGAGGTAAACTTTCACCCGAATTCCTAAGCAAATTAGATGCCTTAAAACTTTCTCTTGACAAATATATTACTCCTGAGTATCCAAATTCTACTTTTATTTTCGATCTGGCCATTTAACACCTAAAAGAGATGAATTAATCTGTTATTCATTAGATTATTTACTTCTTATTTCACAATTTTGCAGCCAATTATTTTTAGATGATATGGAAGAGGGAAAAATTATGAACCTGGAAGAGCTTCATTTTTTAGGTATAAAGGTAGTTTACAAGGATTTAGTTGACAAAGGATACGAAGTTCTGAATGTAAGAAAAGAGCTTGATGTAAATCCTCAAATACTTGCCAAAAAAGACGAACAGTTTCACATGATCGTGGTTAAAACAGGCTATTATCCGGAGATGGGTATTATTTTACCTGAAATCATTGAGCAGGTGCGCGAGTTGGGTAAAAAGCACAAGGCAAGTTGCTGGTATGCCAGTATAGGCATTGCCAATGCGAATGGAAAAAACGAAGAGGAAATGGCCAAACCCATAGTCGGCGGAGAGTTCTATATCAACTACAATGGCATAATGGCTTTCCCGGACATAAAAATCAACCCGGATACAGCTAATCAATAACCGCGAAAACAGTTTTTCTGTGTGAACTTATCGGTATAAAAACAAATACATTTTGCACCTTGATACCGGTGTAACGCTGCTAAATTCAAATATATGAACCGAGTATGAGAGCGCTCTCTCACTCAACCTGCCCCACCCAGGCGGCAAGGGGATAATTATCCCAGCGAGTTCTCCCTATAAATGCGGGAGAGGCAATATGACAACTGAGAAATAAATTATAATCATATGAAACAGCTAAATGAATTTTTAGCCTTCCTAAAGAAAAATCGTGTAATTCTATATGTCATTTTAGGTTTAGCACTTACAATGCAAATCTGTAGTAGGGGTGCATTGCCTCCTGAAACGAAAGATACCCGGACAATAGAAAACAACACTCCGGATATTACACAAACACCATTATCTCAAACGCCTGCAAACACAGAGCACCCAACTCCAAAGAAGAATTACAACTCCTTGCTGATTATGGCTATAATAGTGCTGACTTTTGTTTTGGCCAAGCGCTATGGATATCTTAAAAAAATTATTCCTCAGGTGGTGGTGTTCAGAGTAAAACATTACAAACAAAAATCCAACGGACGATTGGCCATAAAGATACTATTGATCAATCATACACGAAAAGATATTTCTTTTATGCCTCCTTCAATCCTCTTTTTTAAGGGAAAAGAAAAAAGGGAATTTACGATTAAAAATATTGGAGGATACAACTATTTCCCATTAACATTGATGCCGGGAACCGGGCAAAAGCTTACCATTGATGTCCAAAAGTTTTATGATCAGGTAGATGGTCTTGAACAATACAGAACCATTTGTATGAAAATATGTTCTACTTCAGGAAAAACTTATCAGAGCATAAAATGGCCTGTTTATCTAACCTTTTTACGACATTAATGACATATCAGCATGAAAAATTTTATCACAGAACAGTGGAATAAATATACCAGGAAGAAAACCAAAGCCGGTATTGTAATCGACTTTATATTTTTGATATTGATTATCTTACTATTGACTCCAGGTACCAGCAAGCCAATTAAGTCCTTTATCATTAAGTTAACCATGACCAGCCCTAAGGAGAGTAAGGAAGTACAGTTACTTTCCGAAACGGATTATAACTGGCAATACATGGATGCCAATGAGCAGAAAAGAAATTTTACTGATTTAAAAGGGCAGGTGATCTTTTTAAATTTCTGGGCTACCTGGTGTCCTCCCTGCGTTGCTGAATTTTCCTCTATTGATGCGCTGTATCAGGAATATGGTGATAAAATAGCATTTGTTTTACTCAGCAATGAGGACTTACCCAAGATTGAGAAGTTTTTAACTGAAAAAGAGTATACCATTCCTTCAAATACTTTTTGGGATAAAATACCCCAAACGCTTTATACCGGAACGTATCCAACCACCTATATTATTTCAAAGAAAGGGGAAATCATATTAAAGAAAACAGGTGCTGCCAAGTGGCATAGTGAAAGTGTAAAAAGTACTTTAGACAAATTAATTTCAGAGCAGTGAAAATTGGAAATTTAGAATTAAGAAAAAACCCTCTTTTATTAGCTCCTATGGAGGATGTAACCGATCCTTCCTTCAGGCTGTTGTGTAAAAAATACGGTGCCGACCTGATGTATACCGAATTTGTTTCGGCCGATGCATTAATCCGAAGCATAGAAAAAACAGAGCGTAAACTCAAAATATTCGACGAGGAACGTCCTGTGGGCATTCAACTGTATGGAAAGGATGTGGAAGCCATGGTAGAAGCAGCCAAAATAGCAGAAGAAGCACAACCTGAATTGATAGATATCAACTTTGGTTGCCCGGTTAAAAAAATTGCCACTAAGGGTGCCGGCGCAGGTATGTTACGCGATATCCCTAAAATGATAGAGATGACCCGTAAGATTGTGGAAGCTGTTAAATTACCGGTAACGGTGAAAACACGACTGGGTTGGGATGAGGATTCTAAAATCATTGTTGAAGTGGCCGAGAAATTACAGGACACAGGTATCAAAGCCCTAACAATTCATGGCCGAACACGTGCACAAATGTATAATGGCGAGGCCGATTGGTCATTGATTGGAGCAGTGAAAAACAATCCACGAATGCAAATCCCCATTATAGGTAACGGAGATTTAACCAACCCCCAAAAGGCAAAGCTTTACCTCGACAGGTACGGCGTTGATGCGCTAATGATAGGGCGCCCTTCCATTGGGCGTCCCTGGATTTTTCGTGAAGTGCGTCATTATCTGGATACCGAAGAATTACTGCCTTTACCTAAGATACCTGAACATGTAGAGATGATTCGCGAACACCTGAACAACAGCATAGAATGGTTAGGCGAAAGACGAGGCATCTTACATATGCGACGCCATCTGGCCATCACCTTTAAAGGACTAAGAGATTTTAGAGACTTAAAAATAAAGCTATTGCGCGCCAATACCGCAGAAGAAATTCAACAATACCTGGACGAAATAAAAGAAAAATATGCCGACTGTACATCTATAGTTGAAACAATGTAGGATTCAGCGAACAGATATCAACCAAAAGTTCTCTGGGAGCAATGACTGAGAGCAAAGTGCTACGAGCAAAATTGTAAAAACCTTATATAAAGGCAACAAACATAATGAGCAAACAGCAATCAGCAATCATTTTGATATGAATTGTGCATTTGCGTAAATGTGTGTAATATTAAACCTGCAATATGCATTAGAAAATCTATTACGCATCGACACTGCTTCAAAATAAGCCACTTCGTTGCTTTACCTCAACTCACCAGAGCGATGCTCCCGAAAGCAATTGCGACAGGTTATGCCTCGTTTCACTAAAACCTTGTTTCATCGCATTTCCAATGCTCATAACGAAGTTCTAACCCATAATCCGGGTTAAACGGAGTTATTCTAAAATCGTTAATTTGGTAATGTATATTCATTCTATAGCCCAGAAAGACATTGATTTTGGAAGCGAACGGTAAAACAGAAAGATGCTATAAGACAATGAATTTTAGATTGTAACGTTAGATAGGATCATAAAAAACAATGAACCAAATAATCACATCTTACTACTCAACGCCTGTTGGGGAATTGATTTTAGGTGCTTACGATAACAAATTATGCTTATGCGATTGGCGTTATCGTACCATGCGCACTACCATTGATCAAAGAATCCAGAAAAGTTTAGGTGCAAAATATAAAACCGGATCATCTGAAATTATTGAAGAAACCATCCGACAGTTAGAAGCTTACTTTTTATGTAAGAGAACCCAATTTGACCTTCCCTTACAACTCACAGGAACCGAATTTCAGCAAAAAGTATGGAAACAGCTCATGCTAATTCCCTATGGTACAACCTACTCCTATCTGGAATTATCACGACAACTAAATAACGAAAAGGCCATACGTGCAGTAGCCTCGGCCAACGGTGCCAACGCCATTGCCATTATAATTCCTTGCCACAGAATTATTGGATCTGATGGCCAATTAACAGGTTATGCAGGCGGACTAAATACAAAGAAAAAGCTACTTCAGTTAGAATCACCTCAAAAAAAACCAAAACAACTTACATTGTTTGAATAGGCAAGCAGTCATTAAACTGAACATAATGCAAATCATCCCACCTAGAGTACTAAAAAAGTGAAAATTTAGCTTATTTTAGCAAAAAACTAAGTCATGAACTATTTTGATATTGTTGTAGGAATCATCCTTATTCTGGCCATTATCAGGGGATTTAGAAATGGATTAATCATTGAACTGGCCT
>JBFHEL010000155.1:0-9129 GCA_041584155.1 Saccharicrinis sp. | reverse complement strand
TAATAATAAGTAAGTAAGTAAGGCTAAAGTAATTTTTAAGTGATTTGGCATGATTTCTATTTTAATGGTTTCGTAAGTTATTAAATATTTACTTTACTTATATCATACGATGTGCCATGCTATTTACGTTGTTGAATATGAGGTGAATATCAATTTGCAAGAAGTGGGTTGTGTAAAATTATTATACAGTATTTGTTTAATATTTTGACGGTTATCATTCATACCGTAACGCCTCCACCGGATTCCTGGTTGCTGCCTTCCAACTCTGCCAACTCACGGTAATTAATGCTATGGATAATGCTGATATACCTGCCAAAGCAAATATCCACCAGCTGAGTTCTGTTTTATAGGCAAAGTTCTCTAGCCATTTACTCATTGCATAATAAGCAATGGGGCAAGCTATTACAAAGGCAATGGCTACCCATTTTACAAAGTCTTTATTTAGGAGGATGAGTACTTCGAATATTTTGGCTCCGTTTACTTTGCGGATACCTATTTCTTTGGTGCGTTGCTCAACAGAATACCATGCGATTCCGAACAATCCGAAACCTGTCAATAAAAAACTTATAATGGTAAACAACATAATCATTTCAGAAAGTTTCCTATAATCATTATGAAGAGCTTTAAAATCATCTGCGGGAAAACTGTAATTAAATGTTTTGTCAGGAAAATGGGAGCTCCATATTTCTTCGATATTGCTTAGTGCAAGCTGTAGTTGAGCATCTCTAAGCAATTTTATTTGAATAGTTTTAAAACCATCGCCAACCGGTTTAAAAGGCTTAATTACTGTTGGTTTCACCCTGGAGCTAAATGGTTCTGTATAAAAATCCTTTACTACTCCAACAATATTAATGATATCACCGCCTGACATTTCTATATTTTGTCCTATAGGTGCTTGAATTTTATATTTATCAACAAATGTTTCATTTACAATAGATTGATTTGAAGCATATTTACCACCAACATCAAAACTCATTCCTTCAACTAATTTAATATTATGAACCTTTAAGAAATCATTATCCATATTATAACCTAAAGTTGGTACTTTATCTTCTCCTAAAACTATCCAGGCATTTAAGAATGTAGTATTTGATAGAGTAGAAGCATCAACACATCCTAAATTATTCAATTGTTCTTTAAAGGTTTTAAATTCACTATCAGATATGCCATTCCCTTTTAACTCAATTATATTGGGATTTATATTTGCCGTTTCTGATATGAAATTTAATTGTCGAACATATAATACAGCTGCAATTATCAACATAACTGAAAACCCAAATTGAATACTTATCATGGTATAGCTGAAAACCGCTTTAGAGCTATTGGAACCCGAAGTTAGTAAACTATTCTTACCTCTTTTTTTGAACTTAGCACCAAGATAAATGGTAGGTATAAATGTTAAAATACCAATTAGTATAGTATAGATACCCAAAACAGATTTATCCATTAAAAAAGAAAGAGAGAGATGTGCTCCAAAAAGCTTATTGAAAGATGGCAATGCTACAAAAACAAGAACCAGGGATACGCTGAAAGCAATAAAAGTTGTTATAAATGATTCTAATAAAATTTGCTTTTGCAATTGCCATGAGCTAGCTCCTAATAATTTTTGTATTGAATTACTGTTGTTTGATTTGAATAATCGCACCAGATATAAATTGATAAAATTAAAACACGCGACTAATAAAATTGTCAGAGCTGCTAAAAGGCCTATAGTTATAAAAAGGCTGTCGCGTTTTAAGAGAAACTGCCAGCTAGTTTGAGTTTCACTTTTATCAAAATAGAACTCTTGCAAAGTTTGCAAGTAATATTTGCAATCATTGGTAAAGCGGGGCAATTCTTCCAAATTATCATTAACCTTTTGCAGCAAGCCCGCTATCGCACCGGAATCTTTAAGCTTAAGAAAAGTAACCCCTCCTCTATATGTTTC
Organism: Saccharicrinis sp.; assembly: GCA_041584155.1. Taxonomy (GTDB): domain Bacteria; phylum Bacteroidota; class Bacteroidia; order Bacteroidales; family Marinilabiliaceae; genus Saccharicrinis. Next base: position 7,202 of record JBFHEL010000155.1, on the reverse strand, counting down.
TTCGTTGAATGGCATTAAAATATCAAAAGCAACAAATGAAGATGTATAAGAATCATCTATTACTGTAGTTACTTTTTGAATTGATTTCACATTATCCTGACCAAAAGAAAAAGTCTGCCCCAGTATATCAGTACTACCAAATGCTCTTTTGGCTAAACTTTTAGTAATCGCAACTTCTCCTGGAGAAGAAAGAGTTTTTTGTAAGTTACCGGCTACTACAGGTAATGTAAAATATTCATTTACGTTTTTATCTGCTTGAAGAAAAAGTGTTTTGTCTGTTATAAAATTATCAGACTCCAAAATAGTTTCTCCTCTTAAGATCGAAAATCTGCAAAATGACTCAACCTCAGGATAACGTTCTTTAAATAATTGAGGAATTTGCTTTAAGATATACGAAGTTTTTTCCTTAGTGGTCTCCAATGTCATTGGATTATCAGTTTTTAAAGCAAAAATCCTATCATTATCAGGACTACCATTCGATATTTTCCATTCGTTTATTACAAAAGCAGTTAGTATGTTACAACAAGCAAAACCAATAATTAAACTAATCATTGCTGTTAAAGAAAAGAGTTTGTTTCTTTTCCAGTTCCGAAAGATTAGTTTTATGTCAGTGTTTATCATGTTCTATTATTTTTTATTTTCTTTTATAACTTATAGTTAGCCATACCTCAACGCCTCCACCGGATTCCTTATTGCTGCTTTCCATCTCTGCATATTTTTAAATCCTTTTTATCCTTTCATCCCGCAAATCCTGATTCCGACATTTTCACTCATACCTTAAACTCTCAATCGGATTACGCCTTGCTGCTTTCCAACTCTGCCAACTCACTGTTATTAATGCTATGGATAATGCTGATATACCTGCCAGGGCAAATATCCACCAGCTGAGTTCTGTTTTATAGGCAAAGTTCTCGAGCCATTTACTCATGGCATAGTAGGCAATAGGGCAAGCTATCACAAAGGCAATGGCTACCCATTTAATAAAGTCTTTGTTGAGCATAATGAGCACTTCGGATATTTTGGCCCCGTTTACTTTGCGAATACCTATTTCTTTATTTTTATCACGAGCTACAAACACCATTAAACCAAGTATACCAGTAATGGCTAACAGAATACACCACAAAGCAATAAATTCAATAAAGCGAGCTGTTTTCTCTTCTTTTACATACAGTGATTGCAATTCCTGATTAAGAAACTTTACTTCACCCAAATACTGTGGATCAATTTGAAGTGCTATATCTTTAATGTTGTGAAAAGCCTGTGAGTAATTAGATGAATTTAACCTAAGTAGAAGAACATCTTTTCTTTCATTGGTACGCCAAAACACCATGGGTTCTATCTCTTCTTTTAATGATGAAAAGTTAAAATCTTTAGTTACTCCAACAATATGTCCGCTATTATCAAAGCTATCAAATTTTCTTTCTAAGGGATTATTCCACTTAAAAACTTCTACAGCTTTTTCATTCAAAATAAAATTATCAACATCTAATTTTTCATTATCAGCAAAGGCTCTACCTTCAACAATTGGGATGTCAAAAAACTTAATAAAATTATTGTCTACAGGCCATACTTTAAACTGAATAAACTGTCCGTCAACTTCTCGTCCCCATCCCATACCAACATGTCCTGGAGCAAATTGAGTGTATGCATAATCTTTAATATTATTATTTTTAATTATCTCATTAATAAAGGTTTGGTGGTGTTTTTGCAGCATATCACTGGTATTTAAATACACCACGTGTTCTTTATTAATTCCCAAATTAAAATTGTGCCAATAGTTAAGTTGTTTTTCGACTACGAAAGCTGAAATAATTAGAATAATAGTAAATATAAACTGTAGTGTTACCAAGCTATTACGTACAAACTTTCCTTTACCTTTAAAGTACGAATTGCCTTTAACAGTTTGTACTATAGGTGATGAAGTAATATATAGAGAAGGATATAATCCTGCAATAATTCCAAACGCAATAGCAAACAAAATAAACCCTATTAAAAAGTGCATTCTACCTGCAATGGATAATCCATGTATGGCGAACAGAGATTCTAAAAAACGATAGATACCTGTATATAGCATTAATGAAATAGCTAAAGCAATAAGCGAAATAATTACCGACTCAATAATTACTTGTCTTATTGAATGTATTCGTTTGCCTCCCATTACCTGAAATATAGAAAGTGTTTTTGCTCTTAAAGGAGCTTGTGCTGTAGAGAAATTGATAAAATTAACTATACCCATAATGGCAAGTATCCCGATTAAAAGCAGAAGAACATTAAGAAGAATAGGATTAATAGTAACAAAATTCTGGGTGAAGCCATTTTTTTGATAGTGAATTTTACGAATGGGGATTAGCTCAAAAAATGATTGATCAGGATATTGACCTTTAAGGCCCTGAAATACCTCAGGAAGCTTGTTTGAAGTATTAATTTTTTGAGCAACATTACTATAGATACAGTTTGGCTGTAGCTGCAAAAAAATATTAAACGACCATTCATCCCAGGAATTTACACCTCTAATATTATCTATTAATAAGCTTGGAAACGAAAAAATACAATCTGCCGCAAAAGATGAATTTTTAGGAAAATCGTACATAACAGCTTCCACCATATAGGATGAATTTTTATATAAAATTGTTTCTCCAATAGGGTTACTTTTTCCGAATAATTTTTGAGCTGTAGATTCACTAAGTACAACAGTATTAGGTTCAGTTAGTACTGTATTAATATTTCCTTCTTTTAACGGAAATGAGAATAGCTTAAAAAAAGAGTTTTGCGCCGTAATCAGTTCACTTGATATACTTGTGTTTTGTTGGTTAGTTTTTGATGATGTTATTCTATCATTGCCATCAAAGCAAAAAACAGTTAAGTTCTCTACCTCAGGGATTTCCTGTGAAATAAAATCTTCAAGCTTAGCTGGAAGATTATTGTCATACATAACTGTTTCTAATCGGTAAAGAGAACTATTGTTGGTATGAAACGAATCAAAACTTTTTTCATGTGATATATACAGTGTAAGTATAATTATTCCTGTAAAAGAAACAAGAAGACTCAAAAGTGTAAAACCTGTATGGGTTTTGTATTTAAAAATTGACTTTTTAATTTGTTTATAAAAGATCATGATTATAATTTTTTAATTCGTAACGTAAAACTTCAACAGGATTTTTAGAGGCTATCTTACTACTCTACCAACCTTACATACCCATCAATATCCTAAAGGAGACTTAATCCAAATTTCATCCACAGCCTGTAACAACATGTATGTTTATCCAATTAACTCTAGTGCTTCTCTCTTTTAATTTACACTCTGTAGTTTTTGCTGGTTCTCCCTTTAGGGAGTCATTAGATCTGTGAAGCCCAAAGACGGGTTCTTCCTAAATTCATTACTTATTGTCTCTTAAAAGCTACATCATCGCTAATTCACCAATCTCCTTTTTCTTTTCTTCAGTAATAATCTGGCCATCAAATAAGTTGATTACACGGTGGGCAAATTCCGAATCGCGATGCGAGTGTGTTACCATTACTATGGTTGTTCCTTCGCGGTTAAGTTCAGTTAATAGGTTCATTACTTCCAGTCCATTTTTTGAATCCAGGTTACCTGTTGGCTCATCGGCCAGTATCAGTTTGGGGTTTGCAACAACGGCTCTGGCAATGGCTACGCGTTGTTGTTGTCCGCCAGAAAGTTGCTGTGGAAAGTGTTTGCGACGATGACCAATCTTCATTCTATCCAATACTTTTTCAACCATTTTTTTACGTTCGCTGGCCTTCATTTTAAGGTATATCAATGGCAGTTCTACATTTTCAAATACATTAAGTTCATCGATGAGGTTGAAACTCTGGAATACAAAGCCAATGTTTCCTTTGCGGAGTTGTGTGCGGTGCTTTTCTTTCAGATGACCCACCTCAACCCCATCAAAATAATAATGTCCTTCGCTAGGGTTATCCAGTAAGCCAACAATATTCATTAAAGTGGACTTACCACAACCCGAAGGTCCCATTATGGCTACAAACTCTCCTTTTTCAATATGAAGGTTAACACTATTCAACGCACTGGTTTCAATTTCTTCGGTACGGAATACTTTTTTTAGTTTTTCTGTTTTTATCATTTTTCAAATTTTTGGTATTAAGGTTAAAAGGTTACATGGTTACTTTTTAGCCTCAATTCGTATTTTTTCTCTATATGAAATTAATCTTTGAATCATTGAAGAAAGAACTCTTGTCTTTTCAATTAAAATCTCATCATTAGGTAATAGTTCTATATTTTTCGAAATAATAAGTTGCGTTCGAAGTTCTCCACACGATCCTTTTGCTATTTTTAAGAATCTTATAAATTCATTATTTGATTGTCGGTCAAAGCCTTCAGCTATATTTGAAGGAATTGACACTGCTGAACGCTGCAATTGATCTCGCAAACCATAATCACGACAGTCTTTAAGTAACTTATATATTTCAGTGGCTAAATTAACTCCTTCTTGCCATATACTTAAATCTTCAAATTTTTCAATTTTAGCTTTCATAATGTTTACTGTCAATAATTTTACTGTTAAGTGTGCTATACCCTACCTTTTCACCCTTAACCTTTATACCCTTCTCCCTAATTAATTCTTTTATCTTAAAATTATCCTATCATTCTCCCCAAATAAATCGTAACTCGAAGTGATTACTTTCTCGCCAGGATTCAGACCTTCTATGACTTCGTAATATTTTGGATTTTGTTTGCCTATCTTTATTTTTCGTTTAATGGCTTCTGTTTCGTTCTCGTTGAGTACATAAACCCATTGACCTCCTGTACTCTGAAAGAATCCGCCCCGAGGAATTAATATGCTTTGTTCGGCCTGACCCAGTTCAAGTTTTATATGATAGGTTTGACCAGTTCGTATTTTTTCAGGACGTTCGCCATTGAAAATTAAGTCTACTTCAAATTGGCCTTCACGTACTTCGGGATATACTTTTTTAATTTTCAGTTTATAATCTGTATTATTTCTTTCAAATGAGGAGGGTAAATTTCTTTTTACCCTATCAATATAATGTTCATCAATTTTAGCGCTGATTTTAAAATCAGTTAATACGTGTATTAATCCTAATCTTTGTCCTCTGTTGATTGACTGACCTATTTCAGCATCTAATAGACCCAACTGGCCATTAACGGGTGCTTTTACATTGAGGTTTTCTAGCCGTTCTCGTGCCATTTGCAAGCTGGCTTTTGTGTTATCCAGGCTTTCATCCATTCTGCTTTTTTGGTTCATCCTGAATATCGAGTCCTGCATAAAGTTCTGGTAAGTGAGTTCTTGCTCTTTCAGGGCAAGTTGATACTCTTCTTTAGCTTGTAAATAATCTTCCCGGGCCACTAATTCTTCTTTAAATAATCGATCGTACTGATTGTATTTTCGCTTAGCCTGCACTACTTGCAAATCAATTTTAATTTTTTGGCGTTTGTTAGAAATCTGCTGTTGTTCCATTTGAATTTGCGTGTTGCGTAATTCATTTTCATGATAGGCCAATTGCGATTCGCTATTCATAATCGAGGTATTTAAATCGGTGTTACGCAGCTTTAATATGACATCACCCTGTTTAACCATTTCTCCTTCCTCAATATAAATTTCCTCTACCTTACCTCCTTCTTCAACGTCCAAATATATGGTTGAAATAGGTTCCACCTGTCCGATGATGGTGATGTAATCGTTAAACTGCCCATCAAGGATTGTACTTACAGTCAGTTTATCTTTCTCGGTACGGTAAACCGACTGGTGACTACTTAATGATATTTGCAATATAAGTGCGATAAAGAGCATGGCTCCTACTGCCCAAAAGATATGTTTCTTTTTCAGTCCTTTTTTCTTTTCTATAATTCTATCCATTGCCTTAAATTAAGTTCTTTTAATTTTCTTTTGTTCCCTTTCCTCCTGTTCCTTGTTCCCTGATTTATTCCCAAAATCTGCTTCCCATATAAAACTGTATGGTTTTATTTTTTATCTCCCATTCTATCTTGGCAAGCAGTAACTGGCTTTTCGCTTTGGATACTTGTTTTTTTACCTGTAACAAGTCTATAATGTTGAGTAGTCCCTCTTTGTATTTTTTTTGAGCGATAATGAAAGAATATTCATTGGCTTCTTTGTTAGTCTGTGATTGAATATATTTTTGATATCGTGATTTTAGATCTCTGACATTTTTTTCAATATCGAAATACAAGTTTTGTTTGTTTATTTCCAGATTATTTTGTGCCAGATCTCTGTCGAGCTTGGCCTGTTTTACTGCTGTGCGACAGGTGTTTTTATAAAAAATAGGAATAGTTATACTTGCTCCTATATATTTGCTTTGATTGTTATTTATTTGATCGTTAAAAGCAGTGGTCTTTCCATTTTGATCTGTATCTGTTTGGTAAAATGCACTGCCTATATATGATGTTGCACTAATAGAGGGAAGGTAGGAACCCTTTTCATAGGCTACATATTTTTGTGCAGCTTTTAATGCTGACTCGGCGGACTGTATTAGGGGTGAATATTGTGAAAATATTTCAAAGATGGAGTCAGCACAGATATGCTGGTTGAGAAGAGGTTGTGGATTTAAATTTTGAAGTTCGAATTTGTTTTCGGCCAATCCTGCATAATTCATACTATGAAGAAGATTTTGTTTGGCTTCTTCGTATTGATTTTCAGCCAATAGGATGTTCAGTTTTTCCTGTTCCAGCTGGGCTTGCATTTGGGCTATATCAGATTTTGCTTTTAAACCTATCTCAATTTGTGTTTTTACTTTATCTAATTCTATCTCTGTTAGGGTCAGGTCGTCATATGAAATTTGTACCAGTTCTTTATAATAGAGTACATTGTAATAAGCATTTACAATTTCAAAGGCCAAATCATCGCTATTATTTATTTTATCCCATTGGGCAGCATGTAATTGATATTTGTAATACGAAATATTATTCTGTTTTTGGAAGCCGTTAAATAGAGTTAGCGAGGCATATAGGTAGCCAGATGTACTATAGTATTGTGTATTGGTATACGTATTGGTACTGGCATCTACTGATCGTCCAAAATAGTATCCACCTGAAGAACTGGCATATACTGATGGTAATAAGTTTAGTTTTGCCTGACGTGCATTTAATAACTGGTTTTGTTCTTCTATTATAAATGCCCGGTGTGAAAGGTTATTTTCGATGGCATAATTAATACAATCTTCAAGTGACCATTTTTCCTGCGCTTCAGGAG
>JBFHEL010000154.1:0-9148 GCA_041584155.1 Saccharicrinis sp. | reverse complement strand
TTTCTAAAGTTAAAATCATAGATCCCTAATTATTGTTCTTCCCTCTGATTTATAACTTTCGAGTAAAGCTTTTAACGCTTTAGCTTTCCCGGGATACTCCTTTAACAGATTTTTAGTTTGCTGAGGATCCTCTTTCAAGTTAAACAGTTCAGAACTTTCGTTATGGGGCTCTACGCCCAGCATTTCTCTGTACCATTGCGGCTCTTCATTATCTCTACCATTTGCTGCATCAATAAATACCCAATTCCCTTGTCGGATTGCCAATTTACCGCTGGCACTATGATGTATGGCTATTTCTCTTTTTTCAGGTACTTGATGTCCGGCTATAATTTCATCTAAGAAACTGTAACTATCTTCCGCCCCATTATTATCAAGATTGATATTCAAATAATCGGCAATAGTAGCTAAAATATCAGTTTGCGAAATTAAGCGATTACTAATGATCCCCTTTTCAATTTTACCCGGATAAGAAATAATAAATGGTGTTGTGTGTCCGCCTTGCCAGAGATCACGTTTCACCCCTCTAAAATCTTTCATCGAAAAATGATCATACTCTTTCACATAGCCAAACACCTGAGATTCAGGACCATTATCTGAGGTGAAAATAATAATTGTTTCATCCAAAATATGGTTATTTTTAAGTGTCTCGATAATTTGACCCACAGCCCAATCCAATTCGGTTACAAAATCACCATATAAACCAACTCCCGACTTACCTTGAAATTGCTTAGCAGGAACATGCGGATAATGAGGGATATGCGGAGCATAGTACAAAAAGAAAGGTTCATCTTCCTTGAGGTTAAAGGCTGCATTTTCTTTCTTATGTCCTGCCGCATTTATATAATCAACAGTTCTCTGAATGTAATGCATCTGAGCCTCTTCCATATCAAAGTATTCAAATTTAGGATCACCACCCTGGCTCATCCCATTCTTAAAATACCATCGTCCTCCATCTGAAAACTCTTTGGTTCCTTGTACATAGTGACATGGATAGTGCTTCTGAAAATAATCGCGACCATACCACAAATGAACTTCTTCATAAGTAAAGCCAAAGGCTTTTCCACTATAAATTGGTTTGCTATAATCAATGGCATCAGCCGAAACATCAATACCTTTACGGGTTGTTTTAGCTGCGGCATTCCAATCGGCACCTAAACCCCATTTTCCGATAACTGCAGTATTATATCCATTATCGCGCAACATGCTGGCCATGGTTATCTGCCCCTTATCAATCCATGGCTGTTCACCCGGTTTAGGATTACCACTTTTACGGGCTGTTCGCCAGGAATAACGGCCGGTTAAGATACCGTACCTACTTGGACTACAAATTCCACTAGGCGTATGTGCATCGGTAAACATCATACCATTTTCGGCAAGCTTATCGATATTTGGAGTAGAAATTTTACCCTTTGCATTATAACAGCTTACATCTCCATAACCTAAATCATCGGCATAAATAAGCACGATATTAGGTTTCACCGGGCTCTTTTCCTTTGGAATTGTACACCCTAGAACGAACACAAATACAAAAAAACAACTTAACTGTACTCTCATCTTAACTCTTTTATTTTATAGTTTAAACCTCTTCTTAAATAATCGTTCTCTTTTTTTGGATTAGGTTTATTTTATCTCAACATAATCAGAAGTTACCATTAAACCTCTCTCGTCGGTTACTTGCATAAAAACCGTTGTTGCATGATCCGGAATAGTTGCTTTAATCTTCGATTTTTTTAGTTGAGCAGCTGTTGCTTGCCATTGTCGTTGATTCCATATCCCGGAATCCGTGGTATAAAGAAGCTGTACCTGTTCTACTTTATCTGGTTTGGAAACTGAAACAGAGAATGTGCCCTTTTGTACTTTAGTTTTATTCAAATTTAATAAGGGTTCGCTTCCTTTAACTATACTATTGGCAAAGGCATAGATTTCTTCTATTTCCCAACCTGCCTTGTGTGAGTGGATCATTTCTTTTGTATATCTAATTGTCACCCGGCCTTTTACTGACTGCAATGATTTTTGGGTAGAAGCCATCGGGAAATGCTTATCATTTGTTCCATTGATCCAGAAGGTTGGGATTAAAACATTTTTAAAATAAGCAGAACCATCATAATATTTTAATACGGTTTCGGTGTGCTTTCCGGGTTTAATATTTTGGCCCTGATATCCGTCAGAATTGGGAATAAACCCACAGCCATATATCGGGATTGCAAATTTAAATCGCTTATCAACTCCCATTATTGTACTTGTTAAAATACCTCCCCAACTTATTCCTGTTATTCCAGTTTTATTTGCATTAACTTCCGGAAATGAACAAATTAAGGTATGAGCTAAAACAACATGAGCTACCGCATTGTAGTACCATTGATCCTGCACAGATAATTCAAAATCGAGAAATGTACCTACTCTTTCACAGCCCGGATTTTCAGTAGGTATACGTTGCCATTCTCCGTTTATACTATCCTTGATCGGATAATGTCCTTCTAAATCCATACTAATGGCTGCATAACCATGCTCATTCCATATTTTTACCCATTTATCAAATGCTGTTCCTCCACCACCATGTACACAAACAACTGCCGGCCAACCTCCTTTGGGCATTTCTCCTTCCGGGGCACTATAGTATGCAAAAACCTGCACTCTTTTTCCTTTATAAGGAAGTGACTCATATAAAATACCTGTCATTCCTTTAACGTTAGCTTTCTCAGTGGTTTCCCATTTAGGCGTGATATATAATTGACCTAATTCCCAAGGACCTGCTGTTTGAGCATAATTATTAACAAGTACAGTAATAATAAATATCAGTAATACTTTAGGTTTTAACGATCCTATTCCCATAATTAATAACAAACCTTTTTGCGCTACACTTAATTTTTAAATAAATATCAATCAAATATACAGAATAGTACAGAACAGTCCACTCTGGTGAAATATTATTTTAACCGGATTAACAAAATACGAATACGAATGATGCGTAATATTATAACTATGATTTTTGAGATGAAGAAATAAATTTACAGTATCCTTAAGATTATGAGACCTTTATAAATAAATCAAAAACTGAATATATAAGAAAAAGCACTAAATTTCATAATTGATTAAGTTTTAGCTTTTTAATTATACATACAAGTACAAGGTCATTTTTCATTGCCAAATACCCCAAAAGCCATTTAGACCTATGCCTTATTTTTTTTGGGTATTTATGCCATATGTTTAATTTCTGTCAACATATAGCAAGAGCGAGTGCCTATGCAAAGAATCATAGCACTCGCCCAATGTCCCTTAATGTGGGTAATAAAGAAAGAATTTATGCTGAAAGTCTGAAACTTATTGAACGAGGCAGGCATTCAGCTTGACATTTATGATTAAATTATATCCTGGGTACATCAAAAGTTTTTTATCAAAATACTTTCAACACTTTAAGAAATCAATCCTTATTCCTTAATTTACCTATAATATTCTAATTGCAATCCCTTATTACAGTTTTACAATTTTTTCATAATATTTTACATCGTTATATTGAATTTTTATAATATATATTCCTTTTGACAACTGACTAAGATTTACTGATGTTTCTCCTCCTTCAAAAGTATCATCTAAAACAATTTTTCCTGTAATACTTAATATTTCCATTTTAGCCAAACCATCATTTTCTATTTTAATATTAAGATCACTTGATACTGGGTTGGGGTATATACATATATGACTATCTTCTAACTCATGATCACTAATTGCAGTAGTTACATCTTCTACTTCGGTAAAAACAAATTTCGTCCACGACCCGGTTGAAGAAGTACCCACCATATCAATTGCTTCATCATCGTTAACCCGTAACCTGGGGTAAGAAGTTTCGGAAGTTGAGGTAGTAAATAAGTATTTGGTAACACCATCATCATCTACTTCGGTGAACATCCATTCAGTCAGGGCTCCATCATTCGTATTACTTGTCATGGCAGCATATTCTGATTCATCAGAACACAATCTGCTTAATGAGCCTCCCCCATTACAATCGATATAATAATATCCCGAGGTAGTAGATTCGGTAAGCGTCCATTGCACTTCGGCGCCTGTTGTAGAGGTGGAAGTGGTATACGGAGTAGAACCACCATTTGCTGCCAGGCGTTTATCCCAACGGGGATTATCGATATAATAAGTTTTACCTGCCATTGGGGTGCCTTCATCCATAGCTTCTCCTTCGTATACTTCCACTTCGGCTAAAGCCAGAACTCCGGTACCTGTTAACTGCACTTTGACATACTGTCCTTCGTACCCTGCCGGAGTAGCATAATAAAAAGTATCCGGCGTATAGTTAAGTACTTCCCTGGTATACACTGTTTCCTGATTACTATTAATAATCTCGATTTTAAAATTACATAATGGGTAAATTCCGTCAGTCCTGTTATAAACCACGATCTGTTCTATTGCTTTATCTGCACCTAAATCTACCTGCCACCAGGCATTCTCTTCAGAAATTGTTTGGGTTACTGAGCCATCCGTTCCTTCTCCACTTGTATTACCATCTATAGCTAAAGATGCACTACAACTTTCATTGGTTGAAGACTGCGTGGCCACACCACTTAGAGCCAGATTTTCTCCTCGGCTACAATCAGATGAAACTTCAACACTATTACCACTTCCATTATCGGTAATTGTTCCGCACGATTCACCGGTAATACCTGTTGCATCGGATGCCATAACTAATGGGAACTGCGTAATGTTGTTTATCTCGATATCGGATGATGTCAGGTTGTCCTGCGAGGCATTACTATCCTCTAGCATCCGGATACCATTATAATCGCCGGATACCATTATTTTATAATCCTGATCCACATCCGATTCGTAACAACGGAAGGTTAAATCATGATCACTCCCTCCGATATAAGCAATTGCTTTTTGTCCGTTATAATACGAATCACTGGGAGGCAGAACGGTTATATCCGCCTTATAGCCATTATCAGAGCTATACGCATTTTTAAAAACCGGGCCATAAACAGCATCGGCACTGCAATCATAAATGGTACCTGAACCGATAGAATACCCTTGCTCGCAACCAATAACGGTACACCCTTCTACGTACTTTGTTCCTGTTGCATGGGCAAGTGTTACACCTGTACGTGTATTTTTTATAACACAGTTTACCACAGTAGGGTTATCTGTTCCTCGAGAGATCTCTTCTCCATTTATATAGGTTGTACCTGCATTATAAGCACGAATCCCTGCTTCCTGCAAGCTCATCATATATCCAGCCGGGAGGGTATAGCCCCAAACGGTCATAAAATCAACGTTATCGGCGGCAGAACCGGTACCTGCTTCTGCCAGCATATCATCGGTAGTCCGCATTTCACCTTCTACATAACAGCCTTCGATAGTTGGATAGCTGGCTGCCTGCATAAAAATACTATGCCCATAAGCACGATGTATAACCGTACTGTTTTTAAAGGTATTATATTCTCCACGAATTAAAACAGCAGAATGTTTATAGTGCTTAATTACAGGACCTCCTCCTTTTCCAAAAGCATCGCCATAACCATAGGGGTATGAACCACTAGTTGACAAGTGCATCCCCTGTATGGTATTGTTCGACCCATCCATGGTAATACTTTGGGCCTTATAGCTTGGTCGTGTATCTCCAATATCTACGATGGTTAAATCGCTAATTACATTGTAATTTCCTAAAATCTGAATTTCCTTAACATCGACAGAACCAAATTTTTGAAAAACATCGGTATCAATATTAATGGTTACACCTGTAAAGTTATAAATGCTATTTGAGCCTTCAAATAATAATAGAGGGTTAGTAAATGTTCCTGCATCAACATCGTCAGCATTGATTGAATAAGTGCCTGGAGATAGGGTTACTTCAACATTGTCGTCATCCAAATAAGGAAGTAAATCAGCCAAAGAACTTACCGTTGTTTGGGCGAAAGTTAATGTACTTATCAAAAACAATACTAAGGTTTGCGCAAATCTGCTCAAAAAACAGCACCTCGATTTTTTTCTTTGCAATAAGCGTAATTTTTTTTTCATAATTTTTTAAGTTGTTTGATTAAAATTTTGATTTTTATTGCTGATAGGATGATATGAATAGAATGTGTAGATTAAAAAACATATCGTTTACTAAATAAACTATAGAAGAAAGGAGTTAAAACCATTATGGTTTAGGCCTAAAATATTTTTCTCTAAAGGAAGTATAAGTGCAAAAACACCAGTGTCCTTCAGCACTATTTCTTTATATAAAACCGCAGCAAAATTCTACAGTTTTTATAAAAGATCACAAATAAATGGGAACTGAATTATTGGCAGCAATTCACAAAACACCACCATCGAGCCTACCGTATATAAATACGGTAAAAGCGCACACACATCTCTTATATCTATCTTTAAAAAAAGGGATGCTGGTAAAGCACCCCACTCTATATAGAGCAAAGAAAAATGTAATAGCAAAAAGCTTTTGGCTCGCCACATCAGCCCTTAAACTCATGGATTACAATATATTAATCCATGAGTTGATCAGGCCTGGTTAGGTTAGTGTAATTAAATTAATTCGTCCGATCTATAAATGATGATACTAAATAAATTTTATTATCACCTCATTATTGAAGATGTAACTTGTATTACAATATTTTTTTAACGAAAAGCGATGTCAATTCATTGATTAGGTAGTATTATTCCTCTTCCTGCTCCACTGAGATAAAATTATCAGGGATAGTTAAAGGCAAATACCAGTTATCGCTATTTAATAGGCTTACACCAAGTTCAGCAGCTGTGGACGCATCGCCATAGGCTATAAACTTAGCAGCAATAGCATCTGCAACAATTGAAGCATCGTTATTACGTAATGCAGAACGCACTAAATCGGTCCAGCGGGTACCTTCAAAGGCAAGCTCTAATGCTTCCTCCTCAAGAATAAGGGCATCTACCTGTGCAATTGAGTCGCTTAGGGTTGCAGCATCTTCAATTTCAACAGCTTCCAGGTTAACCCTACCCCGTATACCCAGGTTACCATCAGAAATTAAACCTGTGGATGTTAAGCTATAATAGGTTTCCGAATCGAAATTTAAAAATTCTGCAGTATTATCGCTAAACGAAGGATAATCACTATCCTCGTTATACAATCCGCTATTTACAACAAAAAGAGCATGAGCAGGATAACCGGCATTGTTAATAGCCTCTGCATAACGAAGGTATACACGACTTACCCTATCATATTTGTAAAAATCCTCATTTAACTTTCCATATGAATTTTCATCAAATGGAAATATAGTAGATTCTCGACCATCTCCATATCCTACAACAACGTCATCAAGTAGTCGTTCCTGAACACTCCATTTAATATCAATAGCTTCAGAAGCGATAACCTGTCCATACAGATTATCATACAGATTATTGCCCTGATTATAATCGTCGGAATATCCTGTATAAAAAATTGTTTCAGCTGTTCTGGATGTATACACATTAACCCAATTACTAGTATAACCGGTAGTTGTATAGGTAACACCATAAGAATCTGTTAGATTATATGCTGAAGAGTAACTGGTTACCTTCTCATCTAAATAAGCTTTGTAATAGGTTGCTGCATTTTCATATTCCTGATTCCATAAATACAAATCGCCTAACAATACATTTTGTTCAGGTATCATAAATGCAGGAGATGAACTTTCAGAGCTGGTATAATCATCGGAGCTAATGCTTTCAACACCATTATAAGGTAATAGCACATTAATTAAACTATCCATAGCCTGGCTTAGTGTCAACAAAGGATATTCCTTTGTTATATCCTCTGTACTCTCAATAGGTTCTGTAAAATAAGGCAACTGACCAAAGTTAATGGCAATTTGCAACTGGGCCCATGTTCTCACTCTTAAAAGCGACACATATTCATCCAGTAAATCATTCTCATTATAAGCAGTATCGATTCCTGCTAAGCCATAATTACAATTATTTACTATCGAGAATAATAGGGTAGCATCCAAGTAGCTATTATCTTCACTATTCTCGTGATAAGCAATCTGGCGTAACTCATCTTCCGTTTCATCGGTAACATCAACCAAATCACCTCTCATTTCGCCCCACACAAAATACTGCTCATTGGCATCCTGCATTAAAGAGAGTACACCAAATAAAGACGCTCTGGCATCATATTCATCGGCACCTAAAAAATCTTCACTTAGAACAACCTCTTCGGGATCAACATCAAACATATCTTCGCATGCAACCAATGTAAAGGATGCCACAAGAAAACCTAATATGATATTTTTATATCTTTTCATCTGTTTAAATTTATTTTTCAATGGTCAGATGGAACTTTCCATGAATTTTACTCATTCTCTTGTATTTATATTTAGAATAATAAAATTCGTGTTTGTTTCATCTACTCAAAATTAGTTTCATCTGTTAAAAATTTCTGTCTTTAAAAAAAGTGCCATATCCGGCAGCTGCAGGACAGGAACATGCATTAACTTTTTTAGTTCCCGAATCAAATTCGGGACAGGCTATCCTCCTGTGTGTGCTTTATGATTAATAAAGTTAATAGTCGTTTCATATTCTTTATTAATGCTTCAAGCTCTAATCTTCTGAACAAATTAAACCATACTGCTGACAAGAATAATTTGTATACCCCCTGCTATTTACAGTCAGGGAGCATACGGGCTTCGTGTTAAAGTATTTTAATGGTTTTCTCATTAGATCTAACTTATTACAATCCTACTTTTATTCCAGCATATACTGATTTAAACTGAGGTGTAAGACCGGCATCAATACCTTGTTTATAGCTGGTACCTGACATACTCACTTCAGGATCGAATCCTAGATAATCGGTAAGGGTTATCAGGTTATTGGCCGTAAGAGAAAAAGTAACATTCTTCGTGAACTTTTTAAATATCTTAGGACTATAGGACAATGACACTGTTTTTAAACGGATATAAGACCCATCTTCAATCCAGCGGTCAGAGAAACCTGAATTCCCGGTAGGATCACCATATTCAGCTCTTGGCATATCGGTATTCTGACCATCAACCTGCCAACGGTTAACAACTGCCGATGTTTGATTAGCAAAGTCATCCATTGATTCCAGATTTCTTCTAAGTGCATTATACACATCATTTCCCTGGCTAAAAGTAAACAGTCCTGAAAGAGAAACATTTTTATAGGTAAA
>JBFHEL010000153.1:0-9156 GCA_041584155.1 Saccharicrinis sp. | reverse complement strand
TATTTATTGGTACGTGAGCGATGTTAGTGGTTCTGAGATATATGAAGTGATTGCTATCTCAGGAGGTACATGTGATTTATCAATGGGTACTGTTGAGGTAACTTATTCCGATGGACCCGAAGATTTTACTATAAGTGTCTCGGATACTATTTATTGTGAGGGATCAGATAGTATTAGTGTAAGTATCGATCTTACAGAATCTGATGTAGCTTATTTACTTGTTGAGTCAGATGATGTTTCAACTGCATTGGATGTATTAATAGGAAATGATACTTCACAAACATTTACTAAAGAAATTGGTGAAGGTAGTTATTTGGTGAGAGCCATTTTATATAGTACCGGTTGTGAGGATATCTCAGAAGACACTATCAATATTACTAAATCTCCATTACCAGAGATTCTTGCTGATACCTATTGTGGTTACCTTGGTAATTCGGATTGTACCGTGGGAGATAGTATTTGTATTGATCCTAGTGAAGAGGATGTTATTTATTATCTGTATGACAGTGAGGGAGTTATTGATTCGGTTTATGCTGATAGTGGTAACCAGGTTTGTTTCCCTGCAGTAGACGATGAAGGTAGCTTTACTATTATGGCAGTGAGTCTTAATTATCCATATTGTGAAAATAGTTTTGATACTGCGTTCGATTATAGTTACTCTGATTATGGTTCGTTGGTGGCGGTTGACGATGTCTTTAATGTGGCTAGTGGCCTAACTATTGATACCTGTTATGCAAGAGCAAATGATACCTTGATCTATGTATATAATTCTGCAGAATATGTGGTGCCTTTTGATGATTTTGGTGAGGATGCTTATTTTGATACCAATAGCGACGAAGTAAATGTAATAGATAAGTATTATGGGAATTATGAAGATAACGATAACTCAGCCAACATTGAATTCCATTTATTAAGTAACGATGATGGTTCTGAAGTATTATCCTATGCTAATGATACAGTGGGTACTTTTGTGATAGATCAGGATTACGGTTCCATTGTGTATACCAAAACACCCGGTTTCTACGGTAAGTATACCTTGTATTATGTCATTGAAAATACGGATTATGAAGATAGAAGAGACACTGCCTCGGTAAGCCTGTATGTAGGTAACACTACTGTGGATGATGAAAATTCGTTCCTTATCCCGAATGCTTTTTCACCTAATGATGATGGTATCAATGATTACTATGTAATATCAGGTGAAGAGGGCGGTATTACAGCTACCAGTTCTACTCTCGAAGTTTATAACCGATGGGGAACACTGGTATACAGATCTGATGGAACGTTGTATGGTGAAGGCGATGACTGGTGGGATGGTACTTCGACTACCTCTAATATGGTATCTATTGGTTCTGATTTACCAAATGGTACATACTTCTATATCTTTAAAGTAGAAATAAATGATGAAGGTGTCATTAAATCAAAGGATTACAACGGATATATAGAATTAAGACGATAAATATAAAATTAGCTTACTTGTAATTCTAATTTTAGAACGCAATAGCCATGAGATATAATCTTTTAAAGAGAATAATTTTTGCCAGTATAGTTGTCTTTACTACCTCGGTGGTCTATGGGCAGGATGTAACGCAGTATAACCATTATATTGCCAATCAAGGCCTCCTAAACCCGGCCTATAATGGTACCAGAGATGTCATTAGTGGATTACTTATTGGACGTAATCAATGGGTCGGATTTGATGGAGCACCTATCAATCAGTCATTAAATGTTCATGGACCCATTGAA
Organism: Saccharicrinis sp.; assembly: GCA_041584155.1. Classification (GTDB taxonomy): domain Bacteria; phylum Bacteroidota; class Bacteroidia; order Bacteroidales; family Marinilabiliaceae; genus Saccharicrinis. Next base: position 7,410 of record JBFHEL010000153.1, on the reverse strand, counting down.
GATACCAATTTGGGTGTGGGTTTATCTATAATGAATGATATGATTGGTTTTTCTAATACTGTAGATGTTCTGGCTTCCGCATCTTATAAATTAGAAATAGACCGGTATAGCTTTTTATCTTTTGGTTTGCAATTGGGGGTAACCTCTTATGTATATGATGGAACCAAAGCGGTTACTGAGGAGTATGGAGATCCAATGTTTGAAGGAAAGGTGTCAAAAATAGGATTAAATGCTGGTTTTGGCTCCTATTATTTTGCTGAGAATTATTTTGCCGGTTTTGCTATTCCTAAGATGTTTACCAATAACTTCGATGAAGATGATTATACCTATAAAAATACCCTGGATTTAAAAAATGTAACCATGTATTTATATGGAGGTTACGTATTTGACTGGGGAGATGTTAAAGTTAAACCTACATTGCTTTTTCGTGAGGTTTATGGTGCACCTCTTGAATTTGATGTATCAGCTAATGTTTTACTGGCCGAAAGAGTTTGGCTTGGTTTAGCCTATCGTTCTGTTTCAGAAGTTGTATTTCTGTCAGAGTACGTTATCAATCGTCAGTTTACCGTTCGTTATTCCTTCGATTATTCTTTGAATTCATTGAGTGATTATGCAAAGTATGGTTCACATGAAATTGGTATTCAGTTTGATTTTACCTTTAATCGCCGTGCAGGGATGCGCTCTATCAGATATTTTTAGACCTTAGTTGTCTGCATGAATTATAAATATTAACCTAAGCCTTTAAGAGTTTGATTTTCCAATCAGGTTCTTAAAAAATGATTTGATTATCGCTTTTAAAATCTCTTATCATGAAGAAGATTGTTCAATACCTAGTATTTTCTTTACTGTTCTGTCTAAGTGCGCAGTTGCTGCAGGCACAAAGCAAATATATTAAAAAGGGGGATAGCTATTTTAAAAAAGCCGAATATTATAGAGCATTAACAGCTTATCAAGATGCTCAAAATGATGGCGAAACCCTGAGTTTAGATACCAGAAAGAAAATGGCAAATTGCTATTTTGAATTAAATAATGTAGATAAGGCTTATGAGTTTTTTGCAGAGATGGAAGATAAATTATCAGGCAATGATGTGTTTACTTATGCTACTGTACTTCATAAAATAGGATTTTATGGCGAAGAAGGAGAGGAGTCCGGAGCCATTTATTGGTACCAAAGGGCCGCAAAGCAAGGTGCCGATCCTATAAAAGTTAACGATGCCATTAATGCTTGTAAATGGGCAGGCGAACACCTTGATTATGTAGATTACCTGGTTAACCCTACAACTGTTCTTACTTTTGGTCAGTCTTTCGGTATTCAGTACTATAAAGATGGAGTTGTTTATTCTTCTTCAGAGGAGGGATCAAAAAATGTGGATAGAACAGGTAAGTCTTTTTTAAATTTGTATTACTCCGATTTGGATGGTAATGAAATACAGAAAGGGCGTTTGTTCTCTAAAAGTTTGGTTTTTCCCTATCATATTGGAGCTATTTCTTTTACTTCGGATTACAATACCATGTATTATACCAAAGTAGTAAGAATTAAAGGAGGTGATAGCAAACTCAAACTCTTTAAAGTAACCTATGACGGAAAAGGTTGGGGAAATGAAACAGAACTATCGTTTAATAATGACGATTTTGATTATGGTCATCCAGCTGTTTCTCCTGATGATAAATTCCTGTATTTCGTATCTAATCAACGAGGTGGTTATGGAGGTAAAGATATCTATCGTGTTGAGCGTTTAAGGGGTGGTATGTATGGTAAAATTAAAAATTTAGGTCCGGAAATTAATACCTATGGCGATGAAGAATTCCCTTTTATCAGTAAGGATGGAATTTTGTATTTCTCCTCAGATGGACATATGGGCTTTGGTGGACTAGATTTATTTAAAGCAGAATATGTGGATGGTACATGGAAGAATGTAGAAAATATGTATCAGCCCTTTAATTCTTCCTATGATGACTTTGCTTATTCCATAAATCCTAAAAATCCCGATGTAGGTTTCTTGTCCAGTAACCGTAGGGAGAATCAGGATATTATCTGGACTGTAAGTTATACAGGCGAAAAGGACCAGGAGAAACCTGAAATAGGTGATATTCTTGATTTAAACAATCTGCCGGAAGAAAAGCCTGTTGTTGTGGATAAACCTAAGGCGGATTTATCTGCTTTCCCGGCTTTGTTTTCAGCAAAAGTAAAGTCCAGTTTTAACAATGATCCAGCAGTTGGTATTAAAGTTGATATTATTGATGATGCTTCTGGTAAAGTGGTGTGTAGCGGGGTGTCAGATGCTTCAGGTAAATTTAATATTGATATTCCTGATGAGTATAGGAAAGAAGGGCAAGAGTTTGAATTGGTATTCTCTAAAGAGGGAGAATTCAACTCAAAACGTATGATTGTAAATATAAAGGAAATTACTGATTTAAACGATAATGGATTAACCATGACACCTGTATTTAATGATGTTGTGTTAGATGATATCAGTGGTATGATTTTGTATTATGTAGGTGATCAGTTAACCGAGGAAAGTAAGAAAACACTGGATCGTTTAGCTACTTATTTACAACGAAATTCTGAAATAGTAGTTAAATTAAATGCTCATACCGACGCAAGGGGAAATAAGCTGAATAACCTTATGGATTCACAAAAAATGGGAGAGAAGGTAGAGAGTATGCTAATGCAAAAAGGCGTTGATGGAAATTCTACTATTCCACGTGGTTATGGCGAAAGATACATTGTTAATAAATGTGGGCGGGGAAAACTTTGTGACGATGCCGAACATTTGAAAAACAGACGTGTGGAAGTTGTTGTTTGGAGAGTTAAGAAGTAAACGATATTTTTGAGGTTTTAAAATAAGGAAGATGAAGACTAAATATATAATATCTCTGACAGCGTTGATGACTTTATGTGTTTTTACATATGCACAAAAAGTGGATAAATTAACGGCTTTGAGAACGTCAAAAAAAATCATTAGCGTTTCTGAATTATCCAATCAGCCCGATTATGCTATTCAAATCATTGCTTTAAAATACCCGGCTGAAGAACCCGCTTTCTTTAAAAAGGTGCAGGAGGCACGTGAGTTTGATTGTGCTGATGGTTTTGTGCGTTATACTGTAGGTAGTTTTAGTTCATATAAGGCTGCTCATGGTGAACTTATTTATTATAAAGATTTAGGCTATCATCAGGCTTTTGTGGTTAATACCTCCAATTATTCTTTAAAAGGGGATCGTAAACAAAATACTAACTTTAAACCTGATCTTAATAAGTCCTATACTATCCAGTTAAGTGCTTTTAGATTTCCTGTTTATTTAAGTTATTTTAAAGGCGTTGATAATGTAATGGAATTTTATCTGAAAGATAAAATCTATCGTTATACTGTTGGAAAGTATGCATATGATCAAGCAGTCAGTGATTTGGGACGATATAAGGCAATGGGCTTTAAGAGTGCATTTGTAACTGAATTGGATGCTTATTTGCCTTATCAAATCGAATAATATAATTACCTTTGTAAAAAAATAGCAAGTCAGTCTATCGCCATTTATGGAGGAAAGTCCGGGCAATACAGGGCACCATGCTTCCTAACGGGAAGATACCCGTGAGGGTATAGTAATGCAACAGAAAATAACCGTCCGACTTGTCGGATAAGGGTGAAAAGGCGAGGTAAGAGCTCACCGGTACTTATGGTAACATAGGTAGCCGTGTATCTCATGGATTGCAAGACCAAATATATCACGATTTCTTCGGATACAGAGCTGCTCGCTTTGATACTATAGTAGTCGTGAGGGGTAGGTTGCTGGAACTTATGGGTAACTATAAGTCAAGACAAATGATAGACCATCCTTTTGGGATGACAGAACCCGGCTTATCGACTTGCTATTTTTTTAATATAATAAATCTGCTTTTTTCACCCATTAATTCTTAAAATCATTTCCCTGCTTTTATTATGATATGGTATTGGTTTTAAATTTAAAATAAATGTTTGGCCAGACCGTTTATAATTAAAATTAAGCCAGAAAGGCCTTCATATTTATTTTTTAAATGATAAAAGGAAGCCTTGTGATGGTTTTAACAGGAATGGGTATTATTGTAAAGTTTTGTTGATATGAATAACTTTATTTCAAAAGGTATAAAGTATCTCACCGAGGATATATGGCGAATTCAAAAGTTCGAGCTATCTAAACCTCATGTTATCATCCTTAATGTAATCAGGGTCATTTATTTAGCCATAAAAGGTTTTATTTACGATAAATGCAGCCAAAAGGCTTCTGCCTTAACTTTTTATTCTCTGATGTCGATCGTTCCATTGGTTGCTTTGTTGTATGGAATAGCCTTAGGTTTTGGATTTGATGGGACATTAAAAAAAGAATTAATACAGAATATGACCGGACAGGAAGAAGTCCTGTCGTATGTGCTTCAAATAGCCGAGGGGTATATTAAAAGTACTAAGAGTGGGGTTATTATCGGTGTTGGATTGGTCTTATTACTTTGGTCAGTTATGCAGGTATTAGGCAATATTGAGCAAAGCTTTAATGATATATGGGAAGTAAAACGCTCCAGAAATTTTGCGCGTAAATTTACCGATTATATTGCCTTAATGATTGTGGCATTATTGGTGTTGGTATCCAGTAGCAGTATGATTGTATCGGTATCGGATAAGTTTAATGATTACGAAGTTCTCAACTCCGTATGGAAAATTATTTCCTCCATAGGGCCTTATCTGCTCATTTGTATGGTTTTTACCCTTCTTATAATCATTATCCCTAATACAAAAGTTAATTTTCTTTCTGCATTGGTTGGTGGTGTTGTTGCCGGAGTGCTTTTTCAGGTTCTGCAATACTATTATATCCACTTTATGGTTGGTGTATCGCGTTATAATGCTATTTACGGTAGTTTTGCAGCTTTGCCTTTGTTCTTATTCTGGATGCAATCAAGTTGGTTAATTGTAATGTTTGGTGCAGAGTTGTCTTTTGCGGTACAAAATGTAAATAGTTTCGAGTTTGAAGCTGATACTAAAAATGTGAGTATAGAGTATAAACGTGTAGTGGCATTATTAATTAGTAATCATGTAATTAAAAGATTTGAGAAAGGTGAAGATCCCATCACTGCTTTGGATTTATCGATGACCTTACTCTTGCCTATTAGGTTGGTCAATGAAATTGTGTTTGAACTAACCAAGAGTAAAGTTCTTATTGAAGTGAATATAGATGATAAGGATCATATTGCCTATCAACCAGCTATGGATATCAGTAAACTTAAGGTATCTACCGTATTACAAATGTTGGAAGGTTGTGGCAGCGGTAATCTTCATTTTCAGGAAACCACTAGTATGAAAAAAATTCAAGAGATAGTAGATGAGTTTAAAGTATTAATGGATAAATCAGAGAAGAATATCTTATTAAAAGACTTATAACGAAAAAAGCTACCAAAAAATGGTAGCTTTTTTTATGCCGGCCGCATCAATTAATGGACTATTTAAACTCCTGTAAACAGGATTTGAGTGTATTAGATCCGCGGTAATCCTCCGTATCATAATGATAACCCGAAGGTGAGGCCCGCCCTTAGACCAAACAACTTAACTCGGTTCTATTGTAGTGTTGAGTTTAACAATCTAAATAAAACTGATGCGGTTTACCTTTGTCATAACCTTATTACAAATATAAGTTGTTTTTTTATCCTATCCAAGAAACTATAAGGGATTTGGTGTTTTTTTACGCCAATAAAAACGCTCTTTTATTGCCGTAAATTTGGGGTTGATTTATACAATTCCTTTCTTTGCACGTTACCAGATATTTAGGATGATTTATGTATACAATAATTGATATAGAGACGACAGGCGGAAATTTTACTAACGGCAAAATTACCGAGATAGCTATTTATCTTCATGATGGAACAAAAGTTGTTGATGAATTTGTTTCCTTAATTAATCCTGAGCAATTGATACCTCCTTATATCTCTCAGCTAACTGGTATAACCAACGAAATGGTTATTCATGCCCCCCGGTTTTATGAGGTAGCTCGTGATATAGTCAAAATTACCGAAGGTCATATATTTGTAGCTCATAATGTTGCGTTTGATTATGGTTTTGTAAAGGCAGAATTTAAAGCTTTAGGGTATGAGTTTACACGTGAACGCCTTTGTACAGTTAAGTTAAGCAGAAAATATCTGCCAGGATATTCGTCCTACAGTCTGGGAAATCTTTGTTCTAATCTAGGAATAGCAAATGATGCACGTCACCGGGCAGCGGGTGATGCTTTAGCTACAGTGGATTTATTTGATATATTATTGAAAAAAAATAATGGTCTCATCCTCCCTTTAAATGACCATAAGTATTTCTCAGCCGATGGTTTGCATCCCCATTTAGCTATAGAACAAGTGAAAGAGCTGCCACAGCAAGTTGGGGTGTATTATTTTTATAATGAAAACAATGATCTTATTTATATTGGCAAGAGTACAAATATACGCCAACGTGTTTTAACCCATTTGGGTCAACCTAAAGTACAAAAAGCCATTAAAATGAAAGGGGAAATAGCACGTGTGGATTATTTCCTTACCGGTAGTGAACTTTTAGCCCTTTTAAAGGAATCTGCTGAAATAAAAAAGGAAAAACCTATCTTTAATAAGGCGCAACGTAAAAATCGCTTTAACTATGGTTTATTTAGTTTTACCGACCGTAAAGGATATGTGCGTTTTAATCTATTAAAGAATGATGGCAGGGTTAGTCCCTTAACCTCGTTTGAGAGTTTGAAAGAAGGAAAGGAATTTTTATTTAAAAAAGTAGAAGAGTTTGAACTTTGTCAGAAAATGAGTGGTCTGTCTGATGCTGTTGGTAGTTGTTTTCAGTATCAGTTAAATATTTGTAAAGGGGCTTGTATTCATGAGGAATCTCCTACATTATATAATAAACGGGCTCAGAAATTAATAGATAGTCTTTCTTTTAAATGGGATAATTGTATTATTGCAGATCAGGGTCGAAGTGATGATGAACAATCTGTTACTGTTATAAAAGATGGTAAATATTTAGGGTACGGATGGATAGAAAAAGAACTTGGATTTTCTTCAATTGATTCCTTGCTCAATGCCATTACTCTGCACCAGGATAACCCGGATGCACGAGCGATTATCAATAATCAGTTAAAAAGCAATAAAAATTTACACATATTTCGATTTTAAGTCCTTTTTTATCCTTAAGAATGATATTACGGTTCACCTATAATTTCCGCATCTGAGTTTTGTTTCGGTTTATCAAGTATATATTTTACTTAATCTGTTTTAGAAATTTTTTTATATCTCCAACACCCCTAAATTACTTTTTTAATTCTTTGATCTTGCATTGAAAGATTCCACAGAAGTATTTGTACTTCTATTACTGAAAAAATTAACAATAACTTCTCTGTTCCTAAAGGGACACTGTAATGACC
>JBFHEL010000152.1:0-9165 GCA_041584155.1 Saccharicrinis sp. | reverse complement strand
GGTGATAGATCCATGCGTAGGGGAGCTATGAATACGGATACTGGTTAGTGCATCTCCATCCGCATCTCCATAACCCGGAAAATCAGTTACCGAAAAATCATAAGCAACATCTTCGGTGACCGTAATGGTTTCATCCGTTCCGGTGGGAGCATCCGGAATGGCATCAGTCAAAATGGTCATCACATAAGTATCCGAATAATTTTTTAACTTATTTATAAGGATAAAATTAAATTCGTCAGTTTCATTATTATTTTGATCAGGAATATAACGTAACACATGTGAGAGAAATTCAACAGTATCTCCAGGCGTAGTAATGATTACATCGTCATAATATAAATCACCATATATTGGCAGGCTTTCGATTTTAATGCCAACCAATTCCTCATCGTCCAAATCCTCATAAGTAAAGAGATTGCTTGTGATATCAACCAGACTATCCTCTACAACAGTAATAGTCTCATTGTTTCCTGTAATTGTGTTAGTTTGCGCATGAATACCTGCAGAGTAAACTACTATTACAAGAAAAAAAAACGCATTAATAAACCGGTAATTGCAAGTCATGAGCTCAAATTTAATTTGAATTACCAACTAAATTTAAGTCGATGTTTGAATGGATTCGCCTAATTTTTGACCAATGCGTATAAATATGGTGTTAAAGTAATTGAAGATTGAGCTCCCTATTCCAACAAAAGAAAATCACTGCAAAAAACTAGTTCAATCGGCTAATACTTGCATTCACATTTTTAATATCTTGTTTAACTTTATGAATCTCTTTTAAAACGAATGATATTTCATAACCATCCCTAATAGCTTCTTTATCAAATTTTTCCATCACAATATAATAACGTTCCTTGCCTATATATTCCACTTTAAGAGGTAGGTTTACATTTTGTGCGATAAAATCAATAATTCCATTATCTGCATTGTTCTTATAATTCACCATTTCCCAGTAGTTTCCGCCATCTTCGAAGTGTCTGTTTTCAAATCCATCGAAAGGGATTTCTTCGCTTGTTACAGCCTGATCTTTGTGATATACCTTTATCTTATTATGATGAATATACTTATTTCCTGTATATCGACTGGAGATATAAAAATTGCCTTCATTATCGAGGTGAGCACGCAAATAGCTCCGATTAAATGAATTTTGGGGTTTTTGTCTTTTATGGATCAGAATTTCCTTTTCCCCGTATTCTTTACTCACATTAAAATTCTTCATCAACACCTCTAATTCTTCTTGTTTTTTAAGCAATACACTATCAAGGTAAACAAGATTCCGCTCTTGTTCTCCTATTTTTATCTTTCTAATTAAATCTTCGGCTCTAGTAACATATTCTACTTCACCTGAATAATCAATAATAATAGAGTCTAAAACCAACATAGCATCATTGAACAACTGTTGATTAAACATTTCGGAGGCTCTATTGAATTTTTCCTTTGCAATTTCTTCAGGTTTTGGCCCGCAAGAAAACATTAAAACAGCGATAAGGATAAGAGAAACGAGTACGGACTTATTTTTAATAGATGGCATATATAATAATTTTCAACAAAAATATTGATTTTGAAATGATAAAAAAAGCCGATAAGAATATATCGGCTTTTTTAAAAGAAATCATTTGTTAGTTTAAAAACTCAAAATCGATTACCTTAACATTAAGGGTAGCATGCACTTCACCTTCTTTTCCTTGGTAGCCAGTACTAAATGGTTCCCCTTCAATCAGAACTTTTGTTCCTTTTTTCAGGTATTCGGCAATCTTGGTATCCTGATCTTTCCTTTTCCAGATGACAGCCTTTACCCATTCTGTTCTTTCTACTTTCTCACCTTTTGAGTTTTTGTAGTCTTTTGATACGGCAACATTAAAGTTAATTGCCTTTCCATTTGCAGCTTCATTTACAGTAGCATCTGCTCCGATATTGCCGCTTAATAGTAACTTTAACATTTTATAAGAGTTATTTGATTAATAACTAATAATATACGTATTTTTAATAATACATGCAAGTCATTATCACCAGAAGCTTTGAGCAGAGATTTACAATTAAAAATCCTTATCATTAGACTTTTCCAGGAGTTTTTTGGTGCTTAACAAACCACAAGCCGCATAAATATCTTCTCCCCTTGACTTTCGAATGGTAGTAATGATTCCCTTCTGCTCAAGTATTTCTTTAAAAGTTTCCATTTCCTGGCTATCAGAACCACGCAGAGGAGAATCGGGTATGGGATGAAATTTAATCAGATTAACACGGGATTTTAAACCTGAAACCAATCTTACCAGATCCAAGGCATGTTCTTTTGTGTCATTTATTCCTTTGAACATGATATACTCAAAGGAAATTCTACGCTGACGACCAAAATCATACTCCCTTAAAGTTTTTACAACCTCCTCAATAGGATACACATTTTCAATGGGCATGAGTTCTTTACGTTGCTCATTAGAGGGGTTATGCATACTAATAGCCAGGTGACATTCACTTTCTTCAATAAATCTGCGCATAGCAGGAATCACACCTATGGTTGATACATTAATACGACGCGGACTCCAGGCAAACCCCCATTCAGCAGTAATAATCTCAAGGCTTTTAAGTACTTCTTCAATATTATCCATGGGTTCACCCATTCCCATATAAACAAGATTGGTAAGCTCATCACTCTCATCAATACTGACCATCTGGTTTACTATTTCACCTGCTGTCAGATTTTTCTGAAATCCTTGCTTTCCTGTCATACAAAATAAACACCCCATTTTACACCCTACCTGAGAACTCACACATAAGGTTTTTCTGTTATCTGAAGGAATATAAGCTGCTTCAACAAATTGATGGGTACTGTTATGAAATAAATATTTCTTTGTTCCATCAACAGACTCCTGCACATTATCATAGACCGATAATCCCACAGAAAAGTGTTCATTTAAAATATCCCTGTTTTTTTTGGAGATATTCAACATCTCATCAATGCTCTTTACTTTTTTCTTATATAACCAATCGGCTAGTTGCTTAGCCACAAAGCCCGGGAAACCATGCTCCTTAGCTACTTGTTTTAATTCTTCTAATGTTTTACCAAACAAAGCTTGTTTACTCATAACCCAGTATAAAATACGGCCCTTTAAAAATAAATTTCGGCCATTATATTTTCAAAATCAATCCCTTTACTCAAAATAATATCTCTCACATCAACCACCATCTCAGGATTGCCACAAAGGTAGTATTTAATATTTTCTGGTAAACTAATTTGTTGTTTTAGCCAATGAGTTAGTCTGCCTGAAATAATATCAGGTCCTTCCTCCCGGGTACAAAAACGCATATAATCAACTGATAACCTATCCTTTAAAAGATCCTGATAAAGAAAATAAGACAAGGTACGACTACCATGAATAAGTTTTTGTGGAAGATCACATCCTGATAAAACCATAGATACAAAAGGAGCTATTCCTGTTCCTGTTGCCACCCACCATTCATCTTTACCTGAGGGAACAAAATTTCCAAAGGGCTCAGAAATAAAAATCTCCTCTCCCACCTTTAACTCTTTTAGTTTTGGAGTTAAAAAGCCATCTGCTTTAATATCAAAGAGTATTCGCATATCATCTTCATCTTTTCCACTGGCAATACTATACAAGCGAGGATCATCATTTTGATGTATAGCGACAGCAACTACCTGCCCTGGAATAAAATTGAAATGACGACGAAAGGAAAGTGTATAAACCTCACCTGTAATATGTTTTAGTGCTGTTACCTGATGGGAAAACAGCTCTTTTTTCTTTCTTGGCATATTTTAACTTTTGCATGCACAACAGTAAAAAGCCACACTTTGTTTGAGTGTGGCTACAAAATAATTATCACAACAAAAAACAATTGCTCTAAGCTACTTATTTCACAGGCATATAGACTTCCGTAATCCACTTACGCTCATCCGGTTCCTGATTAGGACCGGTAATATACACTTCATATGATGCTATGTCTTTATTTTCGCTTAACTTATAGGTTCTCATATAACTCATACCTGCAGCCCAGGCATTACCTACATGCTCATAATCACCAGTAAATTTAATTTTCAATGCTTTTACTGCAGGTATTTCACCTGCATAATAAGGTGATCCCCAGTCCTCTTGACCGGAAACCGGAATAATAGCAGCAGTATATTCACAGGTTCCTTTTATAAAATCATATTCATGATAAATAGAGATTGCTTTATCGAAGGCCAAGGACTTTTCTGCAGTCTTTTCACTCAGCTTAGTAAATACTTCCTCCATCGAATCACCTAATTCGTTTAAGGTACTATTTACTTTTTCACCAACAAACTTAATGGCAGGTGCATCTACCAAACCTATTATTTCAACATTTGAAGCTACATATCCTTTCTCCACCATATCTTTCATCATTTTAAGTCCGCGCTCGTAATCCATCCCAATCCATGGTTCCATCATCTTAGTCATAAAGCGAAATAAGAATGGCATCTCTCCTTTCATCCCCCAGGTAACAGTAGTCACTGAATCGTTTGGTGCATCAAACTTCCAATAAACAGAAGCATGCGATTCCATGGGCTTTAGAAAAGTTATTTCCTGTTCTATCTCTTTTAAATATTCAATTCTCTGATGTTCAATAATACCTTCACCCACTAATTCACCCTGCCAGGTATACTTATCGTTAACATCTTTACCTGTGCCAGATACCTGAACCTGAGCAGACGGTTCAATACATAGCCAGGGCGACCAACTTGTCCATTTGTTAAAATTCTGAGCCATTTCAAAAACCTCTGTAGCGTTTTTATGAACAGTAATGCTTCTTTTTACATGATAGTTACCATCAAGAGATGACAACCAAATAAGTGCGGCAACAATACCAAGCACCAAAATAACCAGAATAATGAGGAAAATTTTTTTCATGTTAAATAGGTTTAAATTATTTATATTTATAAAGGTAGTTTGCTGTTCATCATATAAGTGATTGTAAGCCTTATTTTTTGTTATTAGTGACAGGGCTAATACACCATCACAACACATTCTGCTAAATGATTTATTTTCAATTGATTAAACAACCGCTCTATCGCTATTTCATTAAACAGCTCTACTTCCCATAATGTTTTCAGCTAATCAATTTACATAAAAATTGAAAATCAAATCAAGTAATTGTAACCTTAAACCAATTTTCTCGAAAAAATATATTAAAAAGGTTAACTTATTCTCTTATGAAAGACAGACCATTCATTTTATTCCTCCTCCTTACCATCATGACCTTTAGCTCGTGTGAGTTCTTTCGCCCCTCTCCACAAATGGTTTCTGTTCCTATGATTTATTTTACTTTTAATGGAAATAGTCAATCATCAGGCATTGAGAATTTCAGAACCTTTGGAAACCAAAAAATGAGCTTTGCCCGGGGCATCATGGATTCTTGTCTTGATTTATCCATTAATTCATATCATCGCAAGCCAGTAATTATTGAGTCAAGAGGGGATGTTATGCTCGATCACCAAAGCCAATATGCTGTGATGGTTTGGGTGAAAATGGAAGCGGACGATTTTGAGACCTATGGAATTATTGGCAATAAAAGTATTGATGAACCTACTGAAAAAGGATGGATCATCTCCACCACCCGGACAGGGTCATGGAAACTTGAAATTTCTGACGGTAACCAACAATGGTTTTATCAGGCCACTCCTTCCCGACAAAAGATTAATGATGGACAATGGCATCAACTGGGTTTTTATATTGATAAGAGTGAAAATATGGCTCAAGCCTATTTCGATGGGCAACAGGTAGGTATTTTAAACCTACCCAACCTGCACCGGTTTGAGGCTGACTACCATATTCATATCGGATGTAATCCTGGCTCTATGGATTATTCAATGGACACTTTTAACGGACAGATAGACGAAGTAGGCATATGGTCAAAGAAACTGACTCCTCAGGATTTTAAGGACGCATACCTTTATATTAAAAAAGAAAAACTACCACAAACAGAGTATGCTGATGAAACTTTTAGCGTACTCACCTGGAACATTTGGAACGGTGGCAGGCAAATGGGAAAAACCACCGGTTTACAACAGGTAGTTAAGGTGATTCAACAGTCCGGAGCGGATATTATTTCGCTGCAGGAAGAATTTGGCTCTGGTGAATATATTGCAGATCAATTAAATTACTCTTTTTATCGCTGCAGCAGAAATCTATGTGTAATCAGCCGCTTCCCCATCAACAACACCTACAATATTTACCGCGATTTAAACGCAGGCGGTGCCCAAATAATGCTTGAAGAAGATCAGTCGGTTATTGTTTGTCCCATTTGGCTCAGTTTTAAACCCAACATCAAAGGTTTGCTGGTTAATCCTGAGGCCAATAGAGATACCATCCTCAGTATGGAAGAAAACTCACGAGCCAGCGAAACCCGATTCATTATTAGTGAATTAGAAAAATTCAATTCTCAATTACCCTATAGCGCCTTAATTTTAGCCGGCGACTTCAATAGCGGATCCCACCTTGACTGGACACCTAAAAATATGTCGCAAAAATACAACAAAACCATTCCCTTCCCTTCTTCCATTTTAATGGAGAAAGATGGTTTTGTTGATGCCTATCGCCAGATATGGCCAAATGAAATAGAATATCCCGGAAATACTTATTCACCTATTTTTAAAGAAGGATACAACGACAGAATTGACTACATCTTTTACAAAGGCAATAAAATTAAAGCCATTGATGCCAAAGTTATTAATACTGCTCCAACTTTTTTCCCTTCCGATCACGCTGCTGTTCTGGTTACTTTTAAGAGAAATTGACAAAAAAAATGTAAATTACGATAGGGGTATTTCCCCCATTTCTTTGTCAATAATACAAAAGCACACTCATGCAGCTTAAAAAAATTCAAAACAGCGACAATGATATCCTCTTTGAAAAGATAAAAAGCGGAGATAGAAAAGCTTTTGAGTCTTTATTTAAAGAGCATTATTTGCATCTGGTTGCTTTTGCCAATACTTTTTTGCACGATATGGATAATGCAGAAAACATAGTGCAAAATATTTTTGTGACACTTTGGGAAAAAAGAAAGAAATATAAAATTAATTCACTCAAAGGCTATTTGATGGTTGCCGTGAGAAATAGCTGTCACAACGAAATAAAACGGCTACAACACGAACAAAATTACAGGCTCAGTATGAAAAAAACAGATGCCTTTGAAGTAGTAAACTATTCAGATAGCCGGGTGATGGAAAAAATTGCAAACATTATTAACCAATTACCCGAACAGCGCCAACGAATATTTAAACTAAACAGACTGGAAGGATTGAAATACAGAGAGATAGCTGCAAAGCTAAACATATCTCCTAAGACAGTAGAAACACAAATGGGGAAGGCTTTAAAATTTTTAAGAGAGAATTTAATAGAAATCAGAAAACAGGTTTACCATATGTAGTGCAAACATCTATACCAATAAAGGAAATTTGTACCACAAAATAAAAATTATCAATCAACAACTGACACCTCATACAACTGAGGAAAATAAATATAAACGCATGAAAAGCAATCGACATATAAACTGGAATTTGGCAGGAAGGATTTTATCCGGGGAGGCTTCTGAAAGTGAAAACATCAGTTTCAACAAATGGCTCTGCGATAAAGATAACCGACAGGAATGGAAATCCATTTTAATGGAGATGGAGCAGGTTGATTACGCCCTTACAAAAGAAAAAATTAATGTAGACTCAGCCTGGGAACGGGTTAACACCAGAACAATAAAGAAAAATACAAACGTAAAAAGATATCTGCTGTATAGCACTATTGCAGCCTCCATCATCCTTGCCTTTACCTTGTTTCTAAAACCATTTAACAGCAATGTAACCTCTGAACACATCGTTCAGACCAGCAACACTATTGAACAAATTGATTTAATAGATGGCTCAATAATAGATATCAATCGAAACTCCCTCTTCTCTTATCCTGAACAATTCAATACCAATGTCAGAAAGGTAACTTTAAAGGGAGAAGCTTTCTTTGACGTAAGCAAAGATAATAAACGACCTTTTATCATCCATACCGACAATATGAACATTAAGGTATTAGGCACATCATTTAACATTAAAGCCTATCCCTCATCTGCTATAAACGAAGTAACTGTAAAAAGTGGCGTCGTGGAGGTTTCTTCGGTTAATGGTATGACTAATCATATTGTTTTAGAAGCCGGAGACAAAGCTGTTTTTCATACTGAAAATAATAGCCTGATAAAAATAAGCAATAACAATCCTAACTTTTTATCGTGGAAAACAAAAGAACTGGTATTTAAAAATGAAAAGTTAAGTGATGCCCTCTCTTTAATTGAGGAGGTGTACAACGTGAATATATTAGTACCCGAAGCTATTAAGACAGATGATCTCATTATCTCTGCTACCTTCGATAAAAATACGATTGAACACATCATTCACACGCTAAATAGCATTCATCCTATTCATTTAACTTATACCGAGAACTAAACCCTTTTAATTGAAATAACAAGAGGTATAATTTTAATAATTAAGTTTTTCGTTTAATTTTAGTCTAACAAAAAAGACTAAATGAAGATATACAGGTTTGTTTTTATCTTAATCATTATTTTTCAAGTTGTTGAATTGATGGCTCAGGACGACCTCAAAAATCAAACTGCTCCCCTCACTATATCATCTGATTATAAAAATATACCCATAAACCATTACCTTGATTCGCTGCACCAGCAGTATGATTTACATTTCGCCTACGACCCTTCTTCTCTGCCCTTTGATTCAGTAATTGATGCCAGATACAAGGCCCAAACCCTTTCTTTTATCTTAAATGATATATTTAAAAACTATCAACCCAAAATTGAAATCTCAGAAAGACAGATTATAATTTCTTCCGCTTATAGAAACCTTGCTGTCAACGACTATATTACTATCCGAGGAGTTATTGTGTCATCGGAAAATAATAAACCCTTACCCATGGTGAATATCGCCCTGAAGGGGAAAGCGATAGGGACCACCTCCAACCATGAGGGTGAATATAAATTTCTTATTCCCAGGAAATATACCCGCGAATATATTTATTTTTCTTCTGTAGGTTATCAAAGCCAAAACTTCCCTTTACCCTTAGGGGATACTATTTTAAACCTATCCCTTAATCCATTAACCATTAATCTTGAGGAAATAAAAGTCAGCTATTTAAAAGCGGCAGATAT
>JBFHEL010000151.1:0-9205 GCA_041584155.1 Saccharicrinis sp. | reverse complement strand
TATGCTGCTTGTAGGGTTAGTTTTAAGACTGGTATAGAATAAGTAGTGGTTGATTATTTACCATTTTTACCAAATGTGTATAAAATTGTGAAAACATGTTAAAGGCGTTAAAATTCCTTTTTCATGTTTAAACAATTTAATTAATGAAAATTTAAAAAGTTTATGAAAAAAGTTGTTCTATTTACAATCCTTGCATGTTGGAGCTTATTAACGTATGCTCAGATTAACATAAAAGGTCGCGTTACGTCTGCAGAAGATGGAACTCCTATACCAGGGGTTAGTATCATTGTTGAGGGTACTACAAATGGTACAATCACAAGCGCTAATGGAGATTATTCGTTACAAGCTAATGAAGGGGATGCTCTTATATTTTCTTTTATTGGGATGCAAACTCAAAAAGTTAAGGTTGGACCGGAAAGTACTATTGATATTGTGATGCAGAGTGATGTGTCAGATCTTGAAGAGGTAGTGGTTATTGGTTATGGGGTTCAGAAAAAAAGTGTAATAACTGCTGCAATAAGCAGTGTGTCAGCAGAGGATCTGGAAAAAGAAACTCCTAATCGAATTGAGAATGTTTTGAAAGGTAAAGTTTCTGGTGTTCAAATTACACAGAGTTCAGGACAACCCGGTTCTTCCTCTGAGGTTAAAATTCGTGGTATTGGTACAGTAAACGATAGTGATCCTTTATACATAGTTGATGGTATGGCTGTTGATGGAGGTATCGATAATATCAATCCTTCGGATATTGCGTCTGTAGAGGTGCTGAAAGATGCTGCTTCAGCGGCTATCTATGGTACCAGAGGGGCTAATGGTGTGATTCTGGTAACTACTAAAAACGGAAAAAAGGGAAAGGCAACCATTAATTACGACTTTTCCTATGGTGTTCAAAATCCATGGAAGAAAAAGGCCGTTTTAAATGCAAAAGAGTATATGGTTATTATGAATGAGATAGAGCTGAATGATGGAAATGATATTACTTATACTCAGGATGAGATTGATCAAGCTGGTGAGGGTACCGATTGGCAGGATGAAACATTTAATTATAATGCACCGGTTCAAAATCATCAGATAAGTATTAGTGGAGCCACAGATAAGAACAACTATTATGTATCGTTTGGTTACTATAACCAGGAAGGTATCGTAGGCGGGGATTATGATAGGTCGAATTTCGAGCGATATAGTATTCGTTTAAATAATACTTATAATGTGTTTGAAGAAAATCGTAAGTTCTTGAAAAGTTTTAAGGTAGGCGTAAATTCTAGTTACAGCCGAATCCTTTCTCAATCCATTACGGCTAACTCTGAGTATGGTTCTGTACTGGGAGGTGCCTTGGGTATGGATCCAACACTTTCTGTTTATTCGGATGACCCTGATAGTGTTTTGGAAGATCACCCATACGCCGTTACTGATGATGATGGAAGGGTATATGCTTTGGCTCCTGATGGGTTTCAGGAAATTGTTAACCCTGTGGCAATGTTAGACCAACCGTATAATTCATATTTTAACTCTGATAAGTTGATTGGAACATTTTGGGGTGAGTTGGAACTGCTTAAAGATTTGAAATTTAAAAGTAGTTATGGTGTTGATTTGGCTTTTTGGGGTTCAGATGGATATTCATATGAATATTATTTGAGTAGTCAAAGTTATTCAGAAACCAGTAGTGTCTGGTCGAGCATGAACCGTGGTTTCAGATGGCAGGTTGAAAATACCTTGAGTTATTCAAAAGTGCTGAATGAAAAACATAATTTCTCGGCATTACTTGGCCAATCATCCAGTGAGTATAAATATCGTTATTTGTCGGGTACTGATTATGAATTGGCTGATGCTGATGAGAGTAAAGCTAATATTGACTACGCTACCGCTGATGAGGATGATTCTCTGGTATCTGGAGGTACAGGAGGTTATGATTCAAAAACACTAGCATCTTATTTTGCACGTCTTGATTATAACTTCGACGAGAAGTATATGTTTCAAGTTACTGTTCGTCGGGATGGATCTTCCAGCTTTGGATCCAACAATAAGTGGGGAACATTTCCTTCGTTTTCAGTGGGTTGGAATGTGTCCAATGAAAACTTTATGGATGCAGCTCCGGACTGGATTAGTTACTTAAAACTACGTGCAAGCTGGGGTAAAAATGGTAACGAAAATATTGAAGAATTTGCCTATGCCAGTTATTTAGAAGGTGGGTTGAACTATTATTTTGGTTCAGGTGACTATTCAACAATGCAATACGGATATAATTCGGGCAGAATTGCCAATGCTGATGTCAGATGGGAAGAGTCAGTACAAACTGATGTTGGTGTTGACTTACGTATGTTCAATCACGCATTGTCTATTGGTGTTGATTACTTTTATAAAAAAACAGAAGGTATGCTGGCAACACTGCCTATTCCTAGTTATGTTGGAAAATCTGCTCCGTATGGAAATGCAGGAGATATGGAAAATAAAGGTTTTGAATTTGAAATTTCTTACAAGGATAATATTGGTCAGTTTAACTATAGTGTTGGTGCCCAGGCATCTTATATTACAAATAAGTTAATTGACTTAGGTAATGAATCAGGTGAAACAGTATACTTGAGCAATAGTGCTACAGGTTTAGGTTCTTATGTGAAGGGCTCAAATGGTGAGGTATGGCCTTATTTTTATGGCTATAAAACTGATGGTATTTTACAAACAAATGCAGAAGCAAGTGCATATAACGATGCTTACGGAGAAAGTGCTGTTGCGGGAGATGTTAAGTTTGTAGATTATAATGGTGATGGAGTAATTGATGATAATGACAGAACCAAAATTGGTAAAGGAATGCCTGACTGGACTTATGGTTTCAATTTCTCTGCCGATTATAAAAATTTTGATTTAAGTATGTTTTTCCAGGGAACTATTGGAAATGATATGTTTGATTTCTCACAAAGGTCAGATATTCCACTAATGAATCGCCCTGAGTGGATTTTAAATCGTTGGACAGGTGAAGGAACATCTAATTCAATTCCAAGGGTAACTTCTGATGATACTAACAGTAACTGGCGTTCATCAGAACTGTATGTTAAAGATGGATCTTACATAAGATTAAAAAATATTCAGTTAGGATATACTATTCCTTCTTCATTGATTAGTAAAGATATTATTCAACGATTTAGAATTTATGTGGCGGCAGATAATTTGTTGACTTTTACTGATTATGATGGCTTCGACCCTGAAATTGCATCTGATGGTTATACTTCTATTGGGGTTGATAAGGGTATTTATCCTCAGTCGCGTACCATTACTTTTGGAGCCAATATTACTTTCTAATTTAAAAACTTATTATCATGAATAAATATATCGGATCAATATTTTTTGTCTTACTACTGGCTTTTTCATCCTGTAGTGACGATTTCTTAACGATGGAGTCTACTGATTCTCAGTTGGCAGGAGAAGCTGCAACTCAGGAGGACTTATTGAGTTATTTAGCCTCTTGTTATCAAATTCTTTTATTTGATGATTATGCGAATTATGAATATAATAGTGTTACCCTAATGTCTGACTTACTTTCAGACGATATTTATAAAGGAGGTAGTTCTGCTAGTGATCAGCAGGTGCTATACAGTATGTCGCAGTATGATTTAAATGCTGATTTAACAGCAACAGGTTTATGGTCGCTTTATTATTCCGGTTTGGCTCGCTGTAATGAGACCATAACAGCTTGTGATAATAGCGAGGGTGTGGATGAGGATATATTAAACCAATATAAGGCAGAAGCACATTTCTTACGCGCTTATTATGTGCATTGGTTATGGAAGTTTTGGGGAAATATTCCTTATTTCGAGGAGGAATTAACAGATCCATATATGGCCTATCAATATGATGCAGACGAAATATATGACGAGTTGATAGAAGATTTGGATTTTGCTATTGATGATGATAAACTGGATATGCAAACTTCAGCAGCAGATGATGGCCGTGCCACCCAGGCTGCAGCCATGATGCTTAAAGCTCGGGTTGTAATGTATCAGCAGGATGAAAGTAGGTACGCAGAAGTATTAGCTGATATGGAAGAGATTATAAATAGTGGTGAGTTTTCTTTAGTGGATGATTTTGCATCAATATGGTTAAGTGATGGTGAGTTTGGTGATGGTTCTATTTTTGAATCGAACCACTTAGGCGAAGGAAAAGACTGGAGTAACGCATGGAGTGGTTATGGAACAGTTTTACCAGCCATGATTTCACCTAATTCCTTAACCGGTGATGATTTATTGAGTGATGTGACTAATTATGATGGCGGTTGGGGATTTGCTCCTGTTCGGTCTGAAATGGTTGATATTTTTGAGGATGGAGATGAGCGCATGAGCGCTTCAATCAATCAGTTTTCATCAGGTACTTATACTGCACGATTCCAGGATACCGGATATTTTTTGGCTAAGTATGCAGCTCGTGAAGGTTATATTGAATCTACAGCAACTGCTTCTTTAAATTACGAAAACAATACACGTATTTTTCGCTTAGCAGAGGCATATTTAAATGCAGCAGAATTGATTGTTATATATGGACAATCTTCTTCTTCTGTTACTGCTCAGGAATGTTTAGATGCTATTCGTACA
Source organism: Saccharicrinis sp. (assembly GCA_041584155.1). Taxonomy (GTDB): domain Bacteria; phylum Bacteroidota; class Bacteroidia; order Bacteroidales; family Marinilabiliaceae; genus Saccharicrinis. The sequence goes on along the minus strand of JBFHEL010000151.1, from coordinate 4,628 downwards.
CGTGCTGGTTTATCTTCTATTGATGCTACAGCTGATAATATCAAACTGGAACGTCGTAGAGAGTTCCTTGGCGAAGGAATGCGTTTCTGGGACCTGGTTCGTTGGGGAGACACAGGTGTCCTTACTGAAAGTATCGATGAGTATGCATCTGAAAGATCCTGGGACGAAACAAGGAAACACTTCCCAATTCCTCAGGATGAAATTGATAAAACATCTGGTGACTATAAATTAGTACAGAATGATGGTTATTAATCTATTAATTCAGTGAATAATAATGATGATGAAACGACTATGTAAATTCAATCTATTCATTTGCACAAAGGGCAATGAATTACATAGTATTCATGAACGCCTTTGAATATAAAATTTGGTGAATAATGAATTTATTTGGGAGTTCTCCCGCATTTCGCGGGACAGACTATCTGATCATTGAAAAATAAATTTAAACAGATGAAAAATATATATATAATATTCGTAAATGTAGTTTTGTTGCTATTGGTTGCTTGTGAACCTCAGGAATTTAACTCAATAGATATTGGTTCTGCTCCTTCCGATGACGATATGTCCTTTGCCTATACCGAAGGAGATAATAATCTCTTTACATTTGAAAATACCTCTTCAGTTACAGGATACGCCTATTGGGATTTTGGTAACGATGACACAGGTTCAGGGAATAAGGATTCGGTAACTTATAAAGAAGCCGGGGAATATACTGTTACCATGACGCTTATTTCTAAAGGAGGAAGTAACGAAATTACCGGCACTGTTACTGTTGCTAATGATTATGAATATACAAGTATTGTAGAAAATGGAGGGTTTGACAATGGGGATGAGAACTGGAGTACTTATTTAATTGGTAGCGGTGTAGATGTTTCTATTGCTGATGGTGTGGCTACATGGACAGGAGGCAGTTGGGCACAAGCTGTTATTTACCAGGCTATAGAGGTAGAGGCTGGTGTAGAGTATCAGGTTGATATGAATATCTCAGGGAGCGGCGCAACAGATACCTGGTTTGAAGCTTATTTTGCTACAGAGGCACCTGTAGAAGGGACTGATTATACGGGTGGTGATATTTTATTAGGACTAAGTACCTGGTCTGGTTGTGGTAGCGATAGTTTTGATACCGATTTCACAAAAATTTCCTGTTCTGATGCTGGTTCCAACGGAAAGGTAACATTTGATAATGCAGGTACTGCATATTTAGTTATAAAAGGGGGTGGATCAGATTTAGGAACAACAGGTATTTCTGTTGATAATGTGGTAGTTTATTCAACTGAAGAATAAATGTTTTATGAAACAATTGTGCGTTGGTTCTTACCGCGTACAATTGTTTAAAATTAAATTGATATGAATATTAAATTTAAACCCTTACTCGTACTCTTTGCTATTACTCAGTTTATTAATGGTTGCACGAGTGACAATGATGATACCAATGATATTGTAGTTAGTTTTATTTATGAATATGATTCTACAGAAACCAATACAGTAAACTTTACCAATACCTCTGAAGGAGATTATTTGTATATTCAATGGGATTATGGAGATGGAGAAGGAGATGGAGATAAAGAAACGGATAAAACTTCAGTCTATTCTAAATATTACCCCTATGCTGGGGATTATGAAGTTACTTTAACTGTTTGGGGACTTAATAACTCATCTAGCGATACAAAAACTCTAACACAAACAATCACCATAGATGCAGATGATCCGAATTATGATCCGGATGCCCCAACAGAAACCTTAAAATGGAGTGATGAGTTTGATGGTGAGACTATAGATACTGATAACTGGACTTTTGAGACTGGTGATGGTGGTTGGGGAAATAATGAACTCCAAAATTATACCAATGGCGATAATGCTACTATAGAAGATGGCGTATTGATTATTACCGCTGAAAAAGTAAATGATGATCAAACTACAGGTTCATACACATCAACCCGTATGATTACCTGGGGAAAACAGGAGTTTACCTATGGAAGAATAGAGGTGAGAGCCAAGTTGCCTTCTGGTACAGGTGTTTGGCCTGCTATATGGATGCTGGGTGCTAACCTCGATACTAAAGGCTGGCCCGCATGTGGCGAGATTGATATAATGGAGTATGTAGGTTATGATCCAAATATTGTTCATAGTTCTTTGCATACAACCTCAAGTTCCGGAGCTACAGTAAATACCGACGAACTAACAGTGGTAAATTGTGAAGAGGATTTTAATATCTATGGTATGTTATGGACTGAAGATGCCATTAGCTTTTATGTGAATGATCAGGATGATCCTTTTTATACCTATTCTCCTTCTAAAAAAACAGATGATAACTGGCCTTTTGATAACCCTTGTTTCTTTATTTTAAACCTGGCCGTAGGAGGTACGTGGGGTGGAGCATATGGTATAGATGATTCTATATTTCCTCAAACTCTGGAGGTTGATTATGTGAGAGTTTATGAGCTAGATAATTAGTTTGTTATAAATATATGTTTTGTGTGTAAGCAGGATAGCCATGTTCTTTGGATATGTGTTATCCTGCTTTTTTGAGTCTAACTAAGCAATTTTTTTGGTATTGATAGCTCATGCTGATAAGGAATCATTGCTTTATAAACTAGTTGGTGTTAAATACAAAACTCTAAATAATTTCATAAGAACTGTAAAAAATGAATAAGATGAAAAATATAAAGTATTGTTTTATACTGATTACTTTAAGTCTCTTAATAGGATCTTGCAAGAATAATGAAAAATATACTGATCATGATGGTAACTGGGATGGATGTGTCATTGGCATGTTTACGGCAGCTGAAAATGGACATTTTCCAACCGATGGTGCAAGAGCCATTAAAGGATTTGAAGAACTGATTGACCATAAAGTGGGTTCTGTGACCTGGTTTCCAACCTGGGATGATCCTTTTCCTGCCAAGGCTTGTGAAGAAGCTGCTAATGAAGGCCTTATACCTCATATTACTTGGGAATTATTCTGGCCTTCAAAAGATCCAAATAATTCAAAAGCCATCGATCACTATGAGGCCATGGATAAGGTGCTTAATGGCGTATATGATGCTTATATCGATAGTTTTGCATTAGCAGCAAAACAGTATGGGGGTATCGTGCTTAATCGCTTTCTGCATGAATTTAATGGAAATTGGTATGTATGGAGTGGTAATAAGAATGGCAGAGAACATGGTGGACCAGAAAAAGTTGTTGAAGTATGGAGATATGTTGTTGACCGTTTTAGGGCTGTAGGAGCATATAATGTGAAATGGGTGTGGACCCCGCATGGACCTTCGATAGATCGCTCAGAGGAGGCATGGAATAATATTGATAATTATTGGCCGGGTAGTGATTATGTTGATTGGATTGGTTTAGATGGTTATAATTTTTATCCTAAAGATCCGTGGGGAGGTGATAGACCGTACAGAGATTTTGATAATAACTTCAAAGAGCTTTATAGCGCTTGTGCCCGTTTGGGAAATCAACCAATGATGATTGCCGAGTTTGGATGCGGAGAGTTTGAATATAACGGTTTGTCAAAGGCCGACTGGATTAAAGATGCTTTCGAAAAAATTAAAGATGACTATCCTCGTATTAAAATATTTACTTGGTTTCATATTGCAAAGGAGTGTGACTGGCGTGTTAATTCTAGTGAGGAGGCTTTAGAGGCCTTTAGGTTAGCCATGAAAGATCCTTATTTTATTGGTAATCCTCTGTGAATAATAAATTTAAAAAAATGATGGAGTAGTTAATCAAGCAATGGATGTTAATTAGCTTCTTGAGAAGCATCCTTAAAATGTTTTACAAAAAAAAGTAGAATAGTTGCTTGGGTAACTTTTTTTAAGAGAAGGTGTCCTGGATGTGGTGGCTGGTACTTGCAATTAATCGATTTATTAAATATTTCATAAATATAATGTCTGAGGCTCTTTATGTCTGCTTGTGTATCTGCCACTAATTTAATGTCTTAATCTGTATGGTTTAAGGCGAAAGAAACATGGAATAGTTTTCAGAAGACGCTACGCTTTCGGGGAAGGTAGGATTGCTTACGCTATGGCTTTTAGGGTCTGGTGTTCGTATCTGATTAAAAAACTTTGCAGGTGATAATATATCTGCGATGTATATTTATGTATTCAGATGTTGGTAATTATATCTTTCCCGAAAGATATCTTACTCCAGTTAATATTGCTATTAAAAAAGCATAAGTCTCGGCATTGTGGACCTGATGTTATTGGGATCAAGGAGATTTATCTATTGTTAATCCTACCTATTTTCTTCAATTCTATATTATATCAATACTTCGTTAAACTTTTAAGCAGCAATAGTGCCATAATATAATAGTTCCCTTGCCTTCTTTTGATTTTTAGGCAAGTGTGGGTTAATGCCGAACTTGTCAAAAAATAAATCCAACTGTAATATATTGTGGTTTATTGTTTTGATGTCCGTCATCGAAAATGATTTTCTATGCTCTTTGGGTATACTCAACCAATGGGTAACCTTGGCAAGATAAATGACTGTCATAGAAGCGTTAAAGTGAAAATCCAATTTATTTTCGCTTCTGGCTTGACAATCATTTAGACCGGTATGCTGTTTTGCGTCTCTGTAAAGAAATTCAATTTGGAAACGACTTTGATAAGATTTCAGGATATCGGAAG
>JBFHEL010000150.1:0-9299 GCA_041584155.1 Saccharicrinis sp. | reverse complement strand
GCCCCATAATCGTACCAATCCAGACTAAGGTCATCCAACTCGTCAGTTTGGAGTTCCTTACCGTTGTAAAGATATTTATTTTGCTCGTAATCCGAACTTTCGGTAGAGTAATTATTTTGTGACAATACCATACCAAAAGGATAATATGTGGTTGTTTGTCGTAATTCCACAGCACCATCCGAATCACTGCCAAACACAGCTCGCGTATTGCCCAGGTGGTCTTTTAAGTTATACTCATAACTCCAGATATTATCTCCGGTTCCTGTTGGTGTTACCCTTCCTTCTTCGGTAAATATCGAGTTAAGTTCATCATCAATATAAATTAAACCACCAACATATTCTGTCTCTAAATAATCTCCATTTGTTTTATCATCAACATATTTAGCCAGTTTATTACCTGCTGCATCGTAATGGTAATAAATCTTATCACTTGTATTATCTACTGCAATACACTCAGGCAGGTTAAGATAGTTATAAGTAATAGTTGTGTTTTTACCCGGGTCGCTGATCATATTACCATTATTGTCATATTCATAGTTCCCATCCGACATAGGCTCATAATCTGCAACACCTGAGATACCTGTATACGAATCAGAAACACTTTCCAACTGATTGCTTTTACCATCATTCATGTAATTGTAGGTTAAATCATCAGCCAATGAACCTTTAAATGCCCTTTGCAACGATTGTATATTACCATTGGCATCGTAAGCAATATTGCTAACATCATAATCACCCGAGTAGCTTAAAGTTGAACCCTCGCCATATTTAGCAGAAGTAAGCCGGTTTATCTTGTCATAAGCAAAACCATACCCTTTAATTGTTACATCGTCATCCTGCGTTCCGCAAACCATGGCTGCAATATTACCATTGTATTGTGCGCCACCACTTACCGCATCAGAGCTTAAACCATCTGTTGAGTTATAATAAAGATCCATACCAAATATATCATTATCGCTGCTTAAATCAGGATTGTTGATGGAGGTTAACCATCCGCGTATATTGTAGGTATAATCCACTTTTTGCAAAAAATCTTTTGAAGCCCCAACTTCAGAACTTTCGGAGTGCAGGTATTTACTAACCAGTTCCCCCAGTTCGTTATAACTATAGGAGTTTAAAGTAATGGCATCTTCATCATCAATTTGGCAAATGGTTTCGAGTAATCTGCCTGTATGGTCATAACTGAAACTCTTTGTAATGGTAGTTGGATCTGTATCAATGGCCGATGTTTTATGTTCTTCGCAGCTTTCCTGCAGTTCGTATGTAATATCCTCGTATCGCATATGAGCCACATCATAACCTCCCCGATGGTTCTGACTAATGGTTTTAATTACATTACCATAATCATCGTAGTAAATAGCTGTTATCAGTTCACTGTTTGCAATATCCATAGTCGATCCATCTACATCCAATACTTTAACCAGGGTGCCGGTAACCATTCCTTTGGTCATGCTAGATGCAGAACTTTCATAATCTGTTGAAGGCTCATCGTGATTTGCAAATGCCATATAACTTACATCGTCCAAGCTGGTAAAATCATAATCATCGTACCAGGTTACAGTCAATATCTCTCTATCTCCATCAGAATACTCTGGAAAACAATCATCTGTATATCCATAGTTGTCATCATCTCCTGTGTATGTTTCGTACATCGGATTAGTATCATCACCTACATTCTCCCTGATTGTTTCAATATCATCGGTTAAGATAACCTTACCTGTCAGTACAGGGCGGTTTAAGGGATCATACTTGGTATATAAGAACAAGTTATCTTCACGCATATTTCCATCCTGTATCAGCACCAGCCTATCCCTGTCATCGTATACCATATATACTTCTTCAGCCCCAGGTATTTTTTTACTGATCATCCGTTTTCTTCCATCGTAGGTATAATAATAACACAACTCAGTATCATCTGGAGAATTAGCCAATGGAGGAACCACCGTTCTTAACAAACCAAAATCATCATACACATAAAAAGTTTGTAAAGTATCATCCGCAGTTTCACTTTCCTTAAGTACTACCTGACCCAGTTTATCTGTATACTGCCGGCTTACGTTTCCGTTTTCGTCTGTTATTTCTGTTACATACAAACTACTGGCAGCATACGTAATGCTTCCCCCGTCTTCATCCCAGGAGCTTATTGAACTTGTATTGGTGGAGTAATCGGTGTATACATATTTATCGTCACCACTGCTATGCCAATCACTACCGGCTCCATATTGCTTTTCTACCCGGTTTATCGGTGTTCGTCATCAGTCGTCAGCAAAAAATCACGCCAAGCCTTCACCGTACTTTTTTTATGCTGTCTCTCAAAGGAATAAAAAAGAACGGCAAAGCCCGTAATTAGAAGTCCTTTTGTACACCTACGTAAACTCCGGGCACAATAGTCCTCTCTAATTACGGGTGCACTAACGTGCAGCTAAACCATCCTCCGTCCGGTTGTCATGCTTTTTGCGCTCCTCCCTCTTCCTCACGGTAGCTTCCTTTGCTTTTTTAACCCATTGGCTCCGTAAACTCCACAATAAGTTAAAAAATCAACCGCTACCCATGTTTGGCTCGCCTGCGGGTCGCTTCGGGCTGCAACCATAAGTATTTATTAGCCTCCGGCAGGTAGGCGGTTTTGTATTGTCCGTTGCACTTCCAATATATGCTGCAAACCACTCTCATTCTTCTAGCTTCTTTTTGCATCACCCTTGCTCCACTCGCAGGCGGCTCGCAAGCTTGTCCACTGTCCGCAACCCACTTCCCCTGTGCAATACGGCTAAACCGATATTCCACAAGGTCCGTTTATTGCAGCCACCGGCCAGCCGTTTAGCTCAAGGCTGTTTTCCCTTAGTCTATACTTTCAAACTTTAGGCTTGTTACATTAAACTTAAATATCTACGCAATAACTCTTCACTGGTGCCCACCCTCCTTAAAAACATATTCTCCCGTATCAAACTTTACACTTCCTTCCCTTGGGGTGTGCTGCGCACGAAATCGGCGGCTACACTTAACTTTATCCCTTATCCTTTAACCCTTATCCTTAAACCCTTATCCTTTAACCTTTAACCTTTCTACTAAGGTGTCAGCCGCATTATTGGGGGCATTCATTACCATCCCCCAAACCCCCAGGCTGAAAACCATTGATCTAAATTATTGATAAAGTCTACTTTTATAGGATATCAAAAAATTAAATCAATGATTTTTTGATAGACGTTTTTTTAGGGGGCTTACAATTTTATAGTAATATTGGTATTATACTCTGACTACTTTTTACTATAAAAAAAGGCCTTCACAATACTGCAAAGACCTTTAACCAACCAGAACCAAACCTAACTACCAATCTTAATTTTACCAAACAACCACCTCAAAAAACGGGAAACAAAATAACTAACAACTGTTCCTATAACAGTATATATCACCGTTTCAAAAATATTATGCAAACTAATACTCTTAACGATGGCAACCAAACTTCCTCCTATAAATCCAACCCTACTATCCATTTGACTCTGCTCCACCTTAAATAATATTTATAAAATCAATATTTAGCTTATTCCGGTTGATCCACTGCTACTAAAGCAAGCGCTCTGCCATCCTGACTATTGATAAGATATAACTCATCATTCACCGATTGATAATACTCAATTCCTACAATCACAAACACAGGGCGGGTACTATTCGCTGAAATCGTAGCTGTTTGTTGTATAGCAATAGCCTCTGTCGATGCAATAGCAATAGCTTCTGCTTCTACCACATCCACCTCATACTCACTATTCTCAAAATCAACTGCTGCAACACCCACTAGTATTTTAGCTTGGTCAGCACCTTCAACCTGATTTAACTCCAGACTTGGATTACTAAAATCGATAGTAACACTTGCCTCACCGGAAGTTCTGTCAAATGCCACGGTATAAGCTGCTTTTATCACATCCTCTAAGCCGGTATTCACATTAAACTCAAAACCCTGAACCAGACTTAAATCACCATCCTGTACAGTTCGTTCTCCTCTCACATGGGTAGTATCTGACTGCACAACCTTCAACATCTGACCTGTTAACCTGCTAGCCACCTTATTATCTGCAATCGCAGCAACAGGCGCCTTAAATGCAGTTCGCAACAATTTACTGCCCTTGCCGGCTACCCCAAACTCAGCTCCATTCTCACGGGTACGTGCAAATGCAGGATCTGTTTTAATACGATCGCTATCAACACCTCCCTTGGTTCTGGCTAAATATTCCCCTCCACTTTTGTAAAAAGAAACATCCCCAATACTTCCCTCAAATTTTAAAATACTCTTTTGCCTTGCCATAATCAACTAATTTAAACCCACTAACAATGTAATAGCATTATGACCTTATTTGCAAATCACGGTGTCCAATATGTCCTTTTTTGTCCATTTTGTCCATTTTGTCCTCAAATAATTATTAACTTACAGCATAGATAACCCCATACAAAGGTATGGATATGGTATAGATAAAGTATTGATAGAACATGATGAGTATTAAGCTAAAACGGATTTGTATTTATCCCAAAGATGTGCAACGGATAACCGGCAAAAGCGAAAAATCCGGGCAACGACTTTTAAACAAAATAAAAAAGGAATTAGGAAAAGAAAATCACCAGTTTATCACCACTGAAGAGTTTGCCAAATATTCAGGCATTTCAATTGAAACGATTCATGAGTATTTGAAAGACTAAAAATCTACTTTCCCTATTCATACAAATCCAAGGTCTAACCACCATTTATTTTAGTGCTGTTTGCATTCATTCAAGCCTCACCTCATCCTGATATCTTATCCAAACCTCGTCTCCGTTTTCTATTGCACTGGCAATTACAGGATAGATGCGTTTGTATGCTATCGTGCTGCTGTTAATTCTCCCAATTTGTTTCACATTGGAATATGTCGATTCGCCAACCAGCAAACAGCCTTCCGTATCATCATCTGTATTTCCTATATGGATGAGGATATGACTAAAATTAGGGACCTGTGTAACATGAAGCATTCCTTTATGAAATTCAGGGAACTTTTGCTTGTATCGGATATGGTGAGAGCCTGCAGTTCTGAGTATAACCCGGTATCTTCCGGCGGGGATACGGGTTTCTCCATACACTTTCTTTTCACGATATTCATCTTCAAGCGTATAGCAGGCAAACTTCTTATCGATGAAGAACAAGCCCAGGGTACTTTCTTCACCTGAGCTATAGCGCAATACAGTTAGTTCCATGATAAGCTCCTGTCTTTATTTTGAAAAGCAATGGTTTTGTTTTTATCTGCAGAACTTTTACTGGAGCCGAAGAAATAGGATAACACCATGCTAAAGCCTGCCACCAGTGCACCAAATAGTTGGTTTACCGGTCCGTTATTGGTCACTTTTTGAGCATTTTCTCCAAGAATCATAATGGTGATGAGGCTAAAGAAACCAATCACCACAACAATAGCCAGCGAAAGCATTAACCAATCCCGTTGTCCGGTTGCCTGTGCCAGTTGCGTTTCTCTTAAGCGAGCACTTTGTTTGTCAAGCAAATAAGCTTTTGATTCTTCAATTTCTAAACGTGTTGATTGCAAAGCAAGTTTCTGTAACTCTAGTTCCTGGTTAACTTCCAGTTTTTTAAGTTTCTCGATGAGGTCTGGCCTGTGGTTTAATAATTCCCTAAAATGATCCTCATCATTAACCTTAAAACCCAAAATTGATTTAATCATTTCAAAAGCAGGTTTTGCTGTACCGCCAGTTAATACATTAGCCAGTAGCGGAAGTCCTTTTTGCAATAAGGCTGATTTTAATAGATTATTCTTCATGAGATTAAATTTATATTTATTTGCCAATTAAAATTTATGTCCGTTTCATAATATCTGAATCTAATTTATTGTCGCTTATCTGGAGCATCATCACGAAAAGAGATTACATTCATCATTTCCCTCAACCGGCTTCTTACCCTAACTCCATACTGCTTTTCTAATTCGTTTGCATTTAAGTTTGTGGTAATATGCGTAATGAGGTTATCGGAAATAAACAAGTCGTATCTGGATAATAGTATTTCAGACAACACATTGCATTCATTGCCAAAATGTTTTAAGTTTTGTTCTGCACCCAGGTCATCAAAACAAATGGTTTGGGGTATTTTACTCCCTGGTTTGATTTTGAAGCTCTTTCTGCTGTATCGGTGAATGACCTCATAACCATCTTTGTAAAACTCAAAACTAATATCTCTGCACGATTTGATCATATAGCTTCCTTGCTCGGGTAAAATCATCCTCAATAAATGCATCAAGGAAGTTTTCCCTGTTCCAATTGGTCCGCACAACATAATCCCTTTGCGAGAATTTAAACCTTCTTCAGTGATTAATTTTTTATCCTGAATCATGTACACAAAAAGTTTACGGATAATGGGCATATCTTCTCTTAGGAGACAAAAATGATCTCCATAAATCTCTTTGCCTTTATTGGTAATAAACTCAAGGCTCTTCTGGTAGTTATAGATAATCTGGTTGTCTTGTATGGTGTAAAACATAGGTTTTAGTTTTTCATCTTAAAGGGGTTCGTTATAGTTTTTTGAGGAAAAGTTTTTTTGAGACTTTTGCTCCCTTTCTCTTGCGATTGAGCCAGCCGCTTTATTCCCAAAAGCTTTTTCCTGGTATTTAGGGATGTTAAGCATCCAGTTTCGGGCTGCAGCTTTCCAGTCTTTCATTTTTGACCTGCCTCCAACCATCCATCCATTGCTCTCATAATAATTGAAAAATCGCCGGGCATCCGTTTCGGTATGTCCTTTTTGTTCAAAATAGATTAGAATATGCTCTATTGGTGGTTTTTGAAACCTTTTATTTTGTTGTTCATTCATATTGTCTTTTTTTGATTCATTTAAACTTTCTTCGTTACTATATATAGTATATATATGTTTTATATGTTTATATAAAGGGTTCACTTTTGATATAGGTGGTGTACAGGTACCTATATCAAAAGTGTACAGGTAAACTTTACTGGCCACCTGCGGATCAAAAGAAGGCGTGTATCTAATAAAACCGCACGCCTCCAGTGTTTTTAGCGCCTTGTAATAGGTGTTGTTTGATCCTATCCTTGACATACTCTTCAACTCATCCCGGTTAACCATAATTGGGTTCTCGAAACGGTTGCGGTTCCACAATCTAAACAGGGAAATATAAAGGCTGATATGATGGGCTTTTAAAACCTTTTCCCGGTCTATTTTTGCAAACGCATCCAGCAAGTGTTGGATGAAGTTCATGGTTGCTTTTTAAGAGAGGCATTACCCACATTTGTTTTTAGTAATCATATCCTGAATATCATTGTAATCGTAGTAAATGGTACCACCTATTTTTGTATAGGGTAAAATACCGCTCACTCGCAAGTGCTGAAGGGTTCCTGGAGACACCTTTAAAAGTTCTTTGACCTCGTAAGATTTTAGCCATTTTTTGTGTTGAACACCAGGGTTCTTTTTGAGTAGTTTTTCAATGTCTGCCAGAAGTTCGATTTTAAACTCCCGCAAATCGTCCGTAGTAATAATTTCTGTTGCCATATTTATTGATTGATATTGATATGGCACAAAGGAAAATAGAAAAACAATACGAAAACAGTTGTTGGGGGTTGTACAACCCCTAACAACCCCACAGATTATCAATAACTTACAGTGATAAAAAAAATAAGAGTCATTATTACTACATGAGATTTACATACAATTTGACACCTAAAAAATGTCTATTTTATTGACTTGTAAAGTTTAAGAAAAAGCTGTTTTGTAGATTGATATGTTGACTCTTCAATGTCAAAATACTTATTATTTAAGCTTTTATAGGAAATATTGTCATTATTCTTCGATTTAACAAACCTAGAAAAGATTCTGATAGTTTCTTTTTTATTTTCAGTGAGTATTAAACCTGTTTCAATAAACTGCCTAAGAATACATGCTATCACCGGAACGGATAAATTGGTTTGTATTTTTGAGGATTTAGAGATAGTTTGTTTAGCTACCTTGATGTTTTCTTTTTCTTCTGATATATGATATTCATAATTGTAAGAGTTCAATTCTTTTTTAAGCCAATCAACGATCAAGGTTTTAAGACTTGGTGTGTTAGACATGAAACCATCTGTTTTGACCACCATAATTTGAGACACATGCTTTTTATACCATTGTAGCCTATCTATTTTCGCACTTATACCTATTTCCTTAATTAAATTCCGTTTTATCCCTTCAATTATTTGATTATAAATCTCTGATGAATTAAAATTATATGAAATAATTAGCCTGACAAGCCCTTCAAACTTATCATCCGCTACCTTACTATTACAAACTTTTGTGTTTATTTTAACCAATAATTTATCTAAATACCAAATCTTTCTAAACGAACAATTAGTATAGCCTAATTCTTTAAAATAAAATACTACTTGCTTTATTACTTCAAGCTGTTCAGTATCAACCTCCAGTTTCAAAATTTTCTCTACTCTTCCTTTAAATCGGGCCCTGTAACGATCATAATAAAGTTCCGGAACGACTAATTCTTTATCAAAATACTCCGGAAATTGCATATATAAAAAATTAATGAAACCGATGAGAGTATTAGCAAATCTATGATGAACATCATTCCAACACCTTTCTGAATATCGGCAACAATCAGGTTTATCATGTAAGTACTTTAACATTCTTATCGAACTATTCTGATACAACCTTACTTCCTGGCAAACTATACCAGGCAAAGCTTTTGATGTTGCTAAATGCAACAATCCTTGCTTTAAATTAAATAAATTTACAGTACAATCTAATTGCTTCTCGTTCTTAAACTGAAGTTTAACATTACATTTTTTAGGGTTGCCAATATGCTCAACAACCCTTTCAAATTGGTCAAGTAAATATGGCATTTCTTAGTCTGTTTAGGAATAAAAAGGTCTATTTGTAGAGACTCCAACCTTAAACATAATAATTTAACAACTAAATGCCAACAATTCTACGCAAAAACTATCTTTTTACCTTTGTTTTCAACACTGGACTAACCTCCTTATCTTTCAACACTTGCTTCAAATTCTTCATATCAGAACTGATCTTATTTTTCAACACCCTTGCATAAATCATTGTAGTCGACAAATTAGAATGTCCTAACACCTTACTTACTGTCTCTATTGGTACTCCATTGCTCAAGGTAACAGTCGTAGCAAATGTATGTCGGGCCATATGAAACGTAAGTATTTTGTTTATTCCGCATAGATCAGCAACTTCCTTTAAATAACTATTTAACTTTTGATTGGATAATCTTGGAAAAATAGTTCCATTATAAACAGCTCTGGGATGTTCTTTATAAGTATTAATT
>JBFHEL010000149.1:0-9323 GCA_041584155.1 Saccharicrinis sp. | reverse complement strand
GGTTTAGATCAGGATATGATGCAAAAGAACCTATCTTGTAAAAATCTTAAAGAAGCACAAAAAAACATGCACTGGTATGGCTTTGCTTTTATTCCTACTAACCTACTGTTTCTTTCCCTGGGTGCACTCCTTTATACCTTTGCTAACCAGCAAGGTATTGCTTTGCCGGAGCGTTCGGATGATTTATTTCCATTGATAGTAAATAGTGGCTCCTTACCAGCTGTTGTAGGCGTGTTTTTTATTATAGGTCTGGTTGCGGCAGCCTACAGTAGTGCCGATTCTGCGCTTACCTCACTCACCACATCTTTTACTGTGGATATTTTGGGTTCTTCACATCATGGTGAGTCGCTTAATAAAAAATCAAGAATCAAGGTACATCTTGCATTTTCACTCATTCTCATGTGCGTGATTATTCTGTTTCGTGTTTTTAAGGCTGATAGTATTATTAGTACCATATTTATGCTGGCTGGGTATACTTATGGACCTTTGTTAGGTATGTATACCTTTGGATTATTTACCAAATTACAGGTAAAAGATAAGTGGATCCCATTGGTAGCTGTTTTGTCTCCTGTAATAACAGGAATTCTCGATTTTAATTCGTTAAATTGGTTTGGATTTTCATTAGGGTTTGAAAAACTGATGCTCAATGGATTTTTAACATTTGTTGGTTTGTTGCTGATTTTTGCCAGAAAAGTACGTTAATAGAAATTCAGCATGAAGACTGGATTTATTGTTAAGTTTACTCATACACTTTAAGAGGTCTGATTTGCTGATTACAAGGTTTAAGAGTTTTTGAGTGTAATTTTTAAGCCTGTTATGAATCCATATTCACAAAATAATAGCTATGAAAAATACATTTTATTTATATGGCTAACTTGATGAAAATATTTTGGGCAGATAAATGTTAAAAAAGGGAGTGTTTTGAGTAATTTATGAGTTTTTTCTAATTTTTTTCAATCTCAATTTTCGACTTGCATTTCATACCTTTTGAATTTCTAAAATACCCATAACTGTTTATGAGTTAACCCTTATGGTAAAGATATGCTTAGGAGACTAAGCGTAAGGTTCCTAAGTGATTGCTGTTATTCGCTGGATGTTAGTAGGAAATACAGATGTTTTTCCGGAAAAGGGAGCAACATTTCCGTGTTATTCACGTAACTATGAATTCAGCAAATCATGAAATCATATGTCTACAAATCTACAACGAATGGTATTTATTGTACTATTCATTTATCAAAGTATGTTCTCCTTTGTTTTTGGAAGTACTAATCAATTACAATTTGAACATTTATCTGTTAAAGAGGGTCTTTCGCAAAGTACTGTGTTTGCTATAATGCAAGATAGCAGAGGATTTATGTGGTTTGGTACACGTACAGGAGGACTTAATAAGTATGATGGCCATTCATTTAAGGTATATAAAAATGATACCGATGATTCCTATAGCATAAGTGGAAATGAAATACTATGTATTTTTGAGGATAGTAAGGGGCGTATGTGGATAGGTACACGCAATTTTGGTGTCAATAGATTCGATTTTAATACAGACCGTTTTTATCATTACTTGAATACTGAGGTGGATGATAAGGATCGTGAATTGAGGACGGTATACAATGTGGTGGAAGATTATAAAGGCCGAATATGGATATCTACCCTTGGAGGCTTGTGTTTATATGATGAAGATAGTGATTCTTTTGTTCGTTATAATAATATAAAAGGCCAGGAAATTACAGGTATTGCTGCCCTTTGTTTAGTTAATGACAGCCTTCTTTGTATTGGAAATAAGTCAGGGGTGTATTTGTTTAATACCGATAAAAAGGAAATCATAAAACATTATGAGCATGATGCTGAGAATCCTAATAGTCTTAGTAGTAATGTGATTATTTCATTATTATACGATAGTAAAGGAGTTTTGTGGGTAGGTACCCGAAAGGATGGACTTAACCGTTTAACGGATTTGCGGGAAAATATATTTACGAAGTTAGTTCATGATGAATTGGATAGTACCAGTATAAGCGATAATGTGATCAGAGTGATTTATGAGGATAAAAAGGGTGCCATTTGGGTATGTACCTCGTCGGGATTAAATTTGTTATCCCCAGAGGAATCGACAAAAATAAATCCAGCCTTTACTTCTTATAAAAATAATATGGCCATTGAAAATAGTCTGGCTCAGGATATTATGTTTTCTTTTTGCGAGGATCTATGGGGTAATTACTGGATTGGTACCTGGAGTTGTGGGGTGGAATATTTGAACATGAATGCAAAGGCATTTGGTCATTTTAGATTTAATAAAAACCGAGCTTATGGCTTGCGTAATGATAACGCCAGTTGTTTTACAGAGAATAATTTGGGAATATGGATTGGAACTGATGGTGGTGGTGTGAGCTTATTTGATAAAAAGAGCAAAAGGTTTTTAAAGCATATTACAAAGGAGGATGGATCTAATATTATATTAAACGACGACATAAGGACTCTTTATACTGATGCTAAAGGTAATTTGTGGATTGGTGGATTTGAAGGACTGAGCTATTATGATTGCAATAAAGAAACATCGAGTGTTTATTTTGAAGAATCTCTGGTCAATTATATTACACCTGGTGTTGATAATGAACTGTGGGTAGGAACTTCAAAAGGATTAATCAGATTTAATACAAAGGATAAAACAAGCAAAACGTATTTTAGGAACAATAAAAACCCTAATGGTTTAGCCGATAATAACATCAATGTACTTTTTACTGATTCGAATAAGGATGTATGGTTTGGAACAAAACGAGGACTGCACTTATATAATCGTGAAGAGGATAATTTTAAAGTGTATCAGTGCAAGGCTAGTGATTTAAATAGCCTGAGTGATGATAATGTGATTGCAATAAACCAGGACAGTCAGGGAAAGCTATGGATAGGTACCTATAATGGTTTAAACAGATTAGATAAAGAAAGTCAGATGCTTACCCGTTATAACGAGAAGGATGGCTTACCGGATAATGTTATCAATGGGATTTTATTTGAGGATGAGGGGTATATATGGCTTTCTACCAATAAGGGATTGGCAAAAGTTTCTATTGCAAATGAAAATCAAAAAGAGGAACTTACAGTGCACCATTATACCGAGAGTGATGGACTGCAGGGAGATGAGTTTATTCGTCATTCAGCCTATAAAACAAAGGATGGAGAGCTGTTGTTTGGTGGGATCAATGGTTTTAATATTTTTCGTCCTGAGGAAATAAAAGATAATCCGATTATCCCTAAAGTTGTGATTACAGGGTTGAAGCTTTTTAATAAACAGGTCCAGGTGAATGATCAGAATAAAATTTTGAGTTCAAATATATCTTTAACAAAAGAGATTGAGCTTACCCATAAACAATCTGTCATTTCATTTAGTTTTGCAGGGATTAGTTATACCTCACCTGAAAAAAATCAATATGAATATATGATGGAGGGCTTTGATGAAGATTGGATTAATATTGAAAATAAAAATGAGGCCTTTTATACCAATCTGCCGGCAGGAGAATACACCTTTAAGGTGAGAGCATCAAATAATGATGGGGTTTGGAACAGGGAAGGAGTTGCTCTTGGGGTAACCATTCTGCCTCCCTGGTGGGCAACCTGGTGGTTTCGGATAATGTTATTTTTAAGCCTTGTTGCTTCGGTTTATGTTTTTGTGAATTGGCGGATGAAGACGTTCAAGGAAAATAAAATATTATTAGAACAAAAGGTTGCTGAAGCTACCGAAGAAGTGAAACGCAGAAATGGAAAATTAGAAGAGGCCAAAGCAAAACTGGCTAATATCATGGATGATGTAAGAAATGAATTGGGAAATACATCGAAGAGGTTACTTGATTCGGCTAACAGTCAGGCCTCTACCATTGAAGAAATATCCTCATCTATAGAACAAATGTCGCGGGATATCGATGAAAACGCACAAGGAGCTTCTCAAATGTATGAGAGTGCAAAAAGAGTAGAGACAGATACGGATGATAGCGTTCAAATTGTTTCTGAGACTGTAAAATCAATTGAAGATATTACAGAGGGAATTGGTTTTATCTCGGAATTTGCCCGTACAACCAATCTGCTGGCTTTAAATGCCGCTATTGAGGCAGCCCGGGCAGGATCCCATGGCAGAAGTTTTGCCGTTGTTGCTACAGAGGTGAAAAAATTGGCAGATAGTTCACAGGATGTTGCAGTTCATATTAAAAGCTTGTCTGAATCGGGTATGGATTTATCGCAAAAAGCAAGTGGAAAGATAACTGAATTGCAACGTTATATATCCGGTATTGTGAATTTAATTGCACAAATCCAGGTGTCAAGTCAAAATCAGTCATACGAAGCTAAAAATGTGAATTTAGCCATACAGCAAATATCAACCTATATCAATGAAACAGCACAGTTAGCTGAGAATCTGGATAGTGCCATTAAATCATTATCCATTGATAAGCATTAGCTGGAGAAGTAAAATTTGATTTTAAGATTTTTAATTGAGTAACACTTTGATACCAACCAAAGGTTACTCAATTATCTGTCCCTTTTTTAAGTTTGTTAATCATAAGATAGGCTAACTATACATCCACCGATAGTGAATTAATGGCCGTATCCAGTTTTTCTGCCAGTTGTGCTGTTCTATTCACATACGACAATATTTGCTGAACAGCCTCATTGATGTTTGAGGCTTCATGCGATTGATTTTCACTGGATTCACGTATCTGGGCAATTAGTCCTACTATCCCTGAGATATAATCCTGCAGCTCATGAATTTTAAGTTTGGCTTCATGCGATAAGGTAAGTCCGGATTCGGATAGGTTTTTAATATTTATGGCCATTTCCTGCGACTGATCAGCCAGTTTCTTAACTTCATTGGCCACCACTGAAAATGCCCGGCCATGAACACCTGCCTTTGCCGCCTCAATGGCTGCGTTTAAGGAAAGTAGATTAGTGGTGCGTGCAAACTCTGAGATATAGCCGATACCTTGGGTAATATTTTCAATAGAAGTCACTGTTTCTGTCACTATCTCTACACTATCTTCTGTATCTTTTTCAATGTTTTGAGCGTTATTAAACATCTGAACGGCATTGGTGGCATTGTCGTTAATTTCTCGTGTCATTTGTTCTATCGAAGTCGAGATCTGTTGTATTGTGGAAGCCTGACTATTGGTGGCATCTAAAAGTTCAACAGAGGCCTTGCCCAGTTCATTTTTTACATCGGTCATTATGTTCGACAGTTTTACTTGTGCTTCCTGAAGTTTAGCATTTTTATTTTTTACTTCCTCGGTTGCTATCTTAACTTTTTGTTCCAGTTTCTTTTGGTTTTCTTTTAGTTTTTTGGTTCTGTATCTTGAGTAAACTATAATGATGGCTGCTATGAAAGTAGCTAAAATTGTTCTGAACCACCATGTTTCCCACCAGGGAGGAAGTATTGTGATATTAATGTATGTTCCTTCTTCATTCCATATGCCGTCGTTGTTCGAAGCTTTTACCCTAAATACATAATCATCGGCAGGGAGGTTGGTATAGGATACCTCTCTCTTGGTTCCTGCCTCAATCCAGTCTTTGTCAAATCCTTCCATGTAATAAGCATAGCGGTTTTTTTCTGAAGATTTAAAGTTTAAGGCAACAAAGCCAAAGGTGATTACAGATTGTTTGTGAGTTAAGGTTAGCTTTTTTGTTTCTGTAATGTTTTTGGTTAAAGGAGATTTTTTTTCGCCAACTTTAACTGGCTTGTTGAATAGTTGGAAATCAGTAATTACTACTTTGGGTACATTGGTGTTTTCTTTCATTTTTTCAGGATGAAAACTGTTAAAACCATTCACACCGCCAAAATATAAGATACCATCACTACTCTTATAACACGCATTGGTAATAAATTCGTTTCCCTGCAGGCCATCACCAATATCAAAATTTCTGATTTTATTCAAATTTTGGTTGTCGGCTTTTTCTTGAGCAAGTTTAATATTAAATCGTGATAGTCCTCTGTTGGTTGTTAACCAAAGGTTTCCGAGGTCGTCTGTTAATATGTTGTTTATGAGGTTGTCAGGAAGCCCGTCCTTTTCTCCAAAGAGCGTAAAGGTTTTGGTTTTCGGATTGTACTTATTTAAGCCATCCTGAGTTCCTATCCATATATTACCATCCTTATCTTCTCTAACAGAGGTGATGTGGTTATTACTCAGGGTATTTTTGTCTGTTTGCGAATGGGTAAATTGCAATATGCTATGGTCGGAATAATTGTAGTAATTGAGTCCTTTTTTTGTTCCAATCCATATGTTCCCTTTGCTATCTTTTAACAGAGCATTTATGGATGAATTAGTAATGCCTTGTTCGCCAGTTTTTATTGTGGTAAACTGATAATTGTCCTTATTTAACAGATATAAATTTTTTGAAGTTCCGATCCACAGGTCATTTTTGGCACCCCCTTCTATGCAATAGATACTTGCTCCTTTCAGGAAGTATTTAAAGGAGTCGCTTCCGTCTTTGAGCAAGTGTAATCCGTTAAAAGTACCTACCCAAAGATTTTCATCTTCATCGGCATAAAGTGATTTTATATGATTGCTTTGCAGGCTTGTAGCTTTGTTAATGTCCGCTCTGATGTTTATAAAGGTATTGTTTTTGTAAAGATTTAGCCCCCCCGTTTCTTCTGTGCCAATCCATAATCCGCGTTTTGTGATGGCAAATGAACTAACGATGTTGTGGCTAAGGCCGTTTTTTTTGTTGGGCTGGTATTTAAAATATTCAAATTTCTGATTGTTGATGCTTAAATGATTTACGCCACCGCTCCAGGTGCCAATCCAAAAATCTCCTACATTATCTTCCAGAAATGAATAGATAGAATTTTGATTCAGACTGTTTTTATCTAATTGGTTATTTTGATAATGGATGAACTCGGGATCGTCTTTTTCCTGTTGGGAGGGTAGCAACTGTTCCAATCCATTTTTTGTTCCAATCCATATATTTCCTAGTTTATCCTGGTTGAGAGTGCGTATGATATCACTTGCTAAACTATTTTCGTTGTTTTTGTCATTCGCTATCCGGGTAACGATATCTGTATTTACTTTGTTGATTCTGTTCAGGCCATTATCTCTTGTGCCAGCCCATATTTGTCCATCGTTATCGTATAAAAGGGCTGTTATGTAATTGCTACTAATACTTTGCTTATTATTTTCTTCGTGACGATAGTTTTTAAGTATTTTTTTCGTCTTTGTATTTAAAAGATATATTCCATAATTTTTTGTCCCTATAAGAATCGTGTTTTCTTTTGCAATGCAAATTTGTAGGGTTGTATTGAATGATTTTCCTGTGTTGTCTTTTACTTCGGTAAAGATGTTTTCTTCACTGTTATAGAATAATAGGCCGCTGTTGGTTGCAATCCATATTTGCTTTAAAGCATCCTCTTTAATATCATTTATAACTGAATTTTCGGTAGAATTAGCTTGTTTTTCCCCACTAAAATAATGGGTAAACGTCTCTTTTTCAGGAGAAAAAAGGTTTAAGCCGTTATTTCGTGTGCCAATCCATATATTGTTATTGCTATCTTCTAATAAGCAAAGTATTTCATTTCCACTTATAGTGTTACTATCATCTCTGTCATGCTTATAATGTGTAAAAGTATAACCATCATATTTATTTAAACCACCTGTGCGGGTTCCAAACCATAAAAAACCTTTGCTGTCCTGTAAGCTGCAAAATACTGTGCTTTGCGAAAGTCCCTCATTCAAGGATATCTCTTTAAAATTAACCTGAGTATGTTGTGCAGGTGTGTTAAATATAATGGTCAATAAGAGTAGAGGTGTGGACAATAAGTAACGAATAGATACTGATTTCATATTACAGAATAACGAAATTTAACAATTATTACGGGAAATTAAGCAAACTTACAAATAATTAACATTAATATTATGTTTTTATTGAAATTTCTTGATTGTCATATTAAATTTTATGCCGTAATGTTAGCCAACGATTGGTTGTTAACATAGATAATGTTTATGCTATATTAGGTTTTATTTTTTTGCATAACAAATAATTCAGTTAATTTTAGAGCATATCAACAATGGGTTTAAATACTAAGCAAATGAGTGTATTGGATAAATTTAATCTAAAAGGGAAAATAGCCTTGGTTACAGGGTGTAAAAGAGGCATTGGTATGTCTATGGCTGTTGCGCTTGCAGAAGCAGGAGCGGACGTGATAGGAGTAAGTGCTTCATTGGAAAAAACAGGAAGTAAGGTGGAAGCAGCAGTAAAAAGTCTCGGGCGTCATTTTAAGGCTTATCAATGTGACTTTGGTAATCGGGATTCATTATATGCATTTATTAAGGAAGTAAAAGCGGACTATCCTGTAATTGATATATTAGTTAATAATGCCGGAACCATTCTTAGGGCACCAATAGCAGAACATCCCGATGAAATGTGGGATCAGGTAATCAATGTGAACCAAAATGCTCAATTTATTCTTACCCGTGAAATTGGAAAAGAAATGGTAGCCAGAGGTGCAGGTAAAATTGTATTTACGGCTTCACTTCTTACATTCCAGGGAGGGCTAACTGTACCTGGTTATGCCGCCAGTAAAGGTGCTATTGGACAGCTGACTATGGCCTTTGCTAATGAATGGGCTTCGAAAGGGGTGAATGTAAATGCTATAGCTCCAGGATATATAGATACAGATAACACGGAGGCTTTACGACAGGATCGTGAACGTTCGGAGCAAATTTTAGCGCGCATTCCTGCTGGCAGATGGGGTACTCCGGATGATTTTGCAGGGCCAATCGTATTCCTTTGTTCTGAAGCCGGGGCCTACATGCATGGCACTGTTATGCTTGTTGATGGAGGATGGATGGGAAGGTAGTTGTAAGTAGTGAAATAGATTATTTTGTTACCCATGTGCTGACTAATATTAATTGGATAGATATTTATCAGGTGAACCAATAGTTCTTTGCTGTTTTCCATATAATAATTTTATTTCAATGGTCATATAGCCTGTCCCGCAAAATGCGGGAGAACTCGCCAGAATTAATCATCCTTTTGTGTGCGAAACAATTCCCATGGCTCGTTTCACCTGATGGGTCTGTTATTTTTTTAGAGTAGTTCTATAGTTTTTGTATGCTGATATTTTGTGGGTAACCACTTTGGATATTTTGTGGTAACTCAATAATTATTGATGTTTCGCTTTTCTCTTTGTTGTATATAGCCTTCCCATTGGAGCAAGTATATTTTCCTTTAATGGTAATTTTAATATTTTCTTGTTTTTGGCTTGGGTCAGCTATAGTTATGTCTGTTTTACTGTTTTCGATTTGAAGCGACAAGATACATGCTTTATTAACTGAGATTAATCCTAATTCTGG
>JBFHEL010000148.1:0-9340 GCA_041584155.1 Saccharicrinis sp. | reverse complement strand
GAATCAGCATGTGAATAATTCGGTTTATTTTACTTACATGGAAAATGCACGTACCGAATTATTAATGGATGAATTTACCCGATGTAAAGCACAGGGTTTTACTTTTGTAATTGCCGAAACATCGTGCAAGTATATTAAGCCAATCCGCCTGCAGGATAAGGTTGTTTGTGAAATGATTTTTGAGTTAACCAGACCTGTGCAATTCAAGGTGATTTATACATTTAAGAATAAAATTACCGGAGAAACTTATGCCATTGGTGATACTCTGGTAGTCATGATTAATGAAGCTAAGAATCGACCAGTAGCTTTGCCCCAGGAATTTATTGATAAGTATATAACCATTGTTTAATTTAGAATCACGTTTATGATGATGAGATATTTTTTCTTACTGCTACTATTTGTTCTTGTTTCTTGTGTTGATAATAAAAAAAACACTGACAATTCAGAATCTGTTGACAATACTCCGGTAGCCAAAATGAGTGATTATTTCGATATTGTTTCTCCTAAAAGTTCAGACAAATATGTTATAGGTAGTGAAATGAATATCGAGTTAGTAACTCATGATTCTGCTACTCAAATTGATTCTGTGCAGTTGGTTCTGGATAATAAGATCATTAGTAGTACTCATGAATTAAAATTTCAGGTATTTGTTTCTCCACAGAAAGTGGGAAAAAATAAGATGGTTATTACTGTGTTTTCTTCCGATGGCACATCACAAAGTAAAAGTATCGATGTGTTCTTTTTATCTGATGTAGTACCTAAGGATATAGGTTATGAGCTTGTTGATACCTATCCGCATTCTATTCATAATTTTACAGAAGGTTTAATTTATTATGATGGTAAGTTGTTGGAGGGTACAGGATTACATGGGAAATCTTCAGTTATTGAGTCGGATTTAAAAACCGGAAATGTATTGCGTAGTTTAAGTAATAGTTCTGATATTTTTGGAGAAGGAATTACAGTAATCAATGATAAAATTATTCAGCTAACGTATAAGGCTCAAGTTGGTATTGTGTACGATAAAAAAACATTTCAGCGAATCGGAAGCTTTGATACCTCTTTCTCGTCTGAAGGTTGGGGCCTGACAACTGATGGTGAGCATTTACTGATGAGTAATGGTACCAGTAAGATAATTTTTCTTGATTCAATCTATTATTCTTATCTGCGTGAAATTCAGGTGTGTGATAATAAACAACCTGTTAAATATATTAATGAACTGGAATTGGTGGGGGATATTTTATATGCCAATATATGGCAGGATAACCGTATTGCCCAAATAGATATTGCTACAGGCAAGGTGCTGGGATATATTGATTTAACACCTCTGGTACCTCAGGGATACATGGAAGGTACCGACAGGGTTTTAAATGGTATTGCTGTTTATCCGGTTACAGGAAATTTACTGGTAACCGGTAAGAATTGGGATTCAATTTATGAAATAAAGTTACTTGAATAACGTTACCGTTGTAAAGGTTTAATCTAGTTTTTTTCTTAGTTCTAATTTGATAAAAAGTAAGTGTTGATGGTAACTGGTAATTAATGGCCAGTCAATACATTGCTTTAATTATTCGTACACAAAGCTTTTTAAGAATTCATTTATTACCAATACAAGGGTGTAAACTAAAAGCTTATGGCAGGAATATGAGCTGTATTATATATCATCATCTTCGTTGTGTGGGCGAGAGAGAAGAACTTCATCTCCTTTTTGTAAGCCTTTTAAAACCCGGATGTGAGTTTCGTTTTCGCCGCCTGTTTCAATAATGGTTTTTTCTATGTTTGAACCACTTTTTTTAAATACATATTTGTTTGAGTCATTTCCAAAAACGGCTTCTCTAGGTACAACCAGATCATTCGGGTAGCTGACTATTTGAATCTGATTATTTGTTGTCATGCCAGGGAGTACTTTTTTCCCTTTTTTATCCAATGTAATGGTCACCTTAAAACCATTCATACCTGCATTTTTAATGGGTTGCCCAATATTTGCCACCTTAATAATTTCGCCTTCGAATATGTCATCGGGAAAAGCATCAATGGTAATACTCACAGGCTGACCAATTTTGATTTTAGCAATATCTATTTCTTTAACTATTGCTTCTGATATTAATGAGTTCATATCGGGTATGGTTGCAATAACCGGCATCCAAGGCCCCACTTCATCGTTTACTTTTATTTTGTTACCTCTCCAATTTTTACCGTAAACCACCATTCCTTCTGATGGAGATTTAATATTTAATTGGTTTTTTAATTCTTCAAGCAGGTCTTTTATCTTTGTTTCTTTATTTAGTTTTTTTTGGATCCGGTCTGTCTTTGTTTTTTGTTTTTGTTTTTCCTTTTCGTAATCTCTTTTTTCAGCATTTAAATCCAGCTCTGCTTTGTGAAGTTGTATTTGAGCCTGCCGTTGCATGGCTTTTGATTCGTAGCGTGATTGTTCGAGTTTGATTTTACTTTCTTCGAGCTGGTCATAGGCATTCACGATCAGGTCTCGTTTTTCAGCCAGATTAATGGCGCTGTCAATCACCATTGTTTCCAATGAATTATCTAATTTATCGATTTCTTCATAAGACTGTTTCAGTCTGTCTTCCACATCGGCAGGATCGAGAGTTGCTATAAAATCACCCTTTTTAACATGGGTACCTTCGGCTACCAGGTTGGTTATTTTAAGATACCATATTTTTAATTCCCGGCGGTTTAATAAGTCAGGTACATTAATACTCTCATATTGAAGAGCCTGTACTTCTCCATCCGCAGAGACCTCGATACTAAATGGTTGTTGTTCTACTTTGGCTGTTTTTTGAAGATGAGTAGCTCTGGGTAAAGCAAAAAGACTAATGACCAGAAGCACAAAGAGAATTAAAAGTGCAATTTGATGTTTACGTTTTAACTTTTGTATTATGGACATGGCATGGTTTTATTGCTGTAATAAATCGTCTAATTCTTCAATTAATGTTTTGTTGTTTTCAAAGTCATACAGAGTCGTTTTGCGAATATTGTAATATCTACTCCAATAATCTTGTATGCTCTGTATATAGTTGCGTTTGGCAGCATCTAAAGAGTTTCGGGCTGAGTTTAGTTTTATCACATCTACTTTATCTATTAAAAAACGTTGCTTGGTAACCTCGTAACCTCTTAAAGCAATGGTATCTGCCTTTGCTGCAATTTTCACATGATCTTCCATCATATTAAATTCCATTACATCTATCATTACTTCCTGTTCAAAATCTATTTTTCCTTGTCGTACCGTTGCCATAGCAATTTCTTTGTTTGATCGGGCTATTTGAATTTCTCCTTTTCTTTGCCCCCAATCAATAATAGGTAAATCAAGCGATAGATAGAGTCCCTGATCATCACCATAGGGTCCTTTGTAGGCCTCATTAAAGTCACTGGATTCTTTGTTAAAACCAAAATTGGCATCCAGATCTGCACTTATACCATTATTTCTTTTTGCTTTTGCAATATCACGGTCAGCCTCAATGAGTTGTTGTTCAAAATTCAGTATCTCAGGATTATTTTCAAAGGCCTTTTCCAAAGCCTTACTGGTGTTTATTTTAAAGGATGGTATTTCAGAGGGAATCAAACAGTTGATTTTTATATTTTCCTCCAACCCTAAAAAGGAATTGAGAGAGTATCGGGCCTGGTAAAGACTGATTTTGGCTTTCGACAAAGCCAGAGACGCATTCAGATAACTCAACTCCAGATCGAGTAAATCGTTTTGAGTGACGGTACCAATTTCAAATCTTCCTTTTCCTATTTGAAATAATGTATCAGCATTAGATAGGTTAGTTTCTGCAATAGATAAATTGATCTCGGCCATAATTGCATCGAAAAATGAGGAAGTGGTTTCTTCCGCCATTTCTTGCAGGCTTTGCAGGTATTCTCTTTTGGCTTGTTCAAAAGCAAGGGGTTCGAGAAGCGACTCCCACTTAAAATCATTATAACCACCTATGGGTTGTGAAATGGATATTGAAAAAGGTTCAGTGGCAAAATAATGATTGCCCGATTGCATATATTGAACCCGGTCGAAATTACTGTATATAGATATTTCTCCTCCCGTAGCTATTATATTTTGAGTTAAAGACATCGTTCCATCAGAACTCAAACTCTCGCTGGAGTAAAATTCATATTCTTGTGTATCCGAATCATAATCAGACTGTATGGACCGGTCGTAATCGAAAATGGTGGAGCTAAAGTCTAAAGATGGCAGTTTGGTAGCTTTATAGGTTCTGAATTCCCAATATTTCGATAAATACATGTTTTTTTGCTTAAAGCTGTATATCGACTGCCGAAATGCAATATCAATAGCTTGCTCAAGAGTAAGGTCTATGGTCACCTCTTGTTTCTGTGCTGATAAAATTCCTACACAACAAATGTAAATCAGCATGAAAGTAATTTGTTTTTTCATGTTCAGTATATGGTGGATAATACGAATGTTTATGATATGATATTTCATGAAAGCAGTAAGTTCTTTTTAATGGCGTAATGATTCTACAGGATCCTGATTGGCAGCTCTGCGAGCAGGTATATAACCAAAGATAACGCCAACACTGGCAGATACAGTAAATGCAATAAAAACCGATATAAAGGAAACAATGGTTTTTATATCGGCTGTAATTTCAATAATGTAGGCCATAAATACGCCCATAATGATGCCTATTAAACCTCCTACAATACTAATTAGTGTTGATTCGGCTAAGAACTGAACGATAATGTCCTTTCGTGAAGCACCGATGGCTTGTCTGGTTCCTATCTCGCGTATGCGTTCCCAAACAGAGGCAAGCATTATATTCATAATGCCAATGCCACCTACTAATAAAGATATACCTGCAATTGCTCCAAGTACAATGTTGAAGATATCGTTGGTTTTTTGTTGTTGCTTTAGTAATAGTTCAGGCACTGTTACTTCAAAATCGTATAACTTATCATGTCTACGAAGTAACATACGTTTAATAATATCGGCAGTAGCACTCAGATGTCTGGTTTCTTGTACCTGAACCACAATTTTATCAAGCTGGTTTTCTATTTCTGATTCTATAGTTTCTGTATTGCGACCTCTGCTTTTTCCTCTGCTCATTTGTTCCAAAACTGCAGGATTAATTTTAGAACGGTCTTTGTATCTTACTAACAGTGATTGTGTAGGTATAAATACTTTATTGTCAGATGAGCTGATACCCATTTCATCGGAAGCTGAAGCTGTAAAATCTCTTTTTTCGGCTACCCCAATCACCTGTAACCAGTTTTCTCCTACCTTAATATATTTCCCAATTGGATCGTTCTGGTTAAAGAATCTTATTTTTACGTTATAGCCTATCACACATACAGGCAAGCCTTTTGTGTTTTGTTCCGGACTAAATATTTTTCCTTCAGCAATGGGGATGTTCAGTAAATCAAAATAATCCGATGAAACACCTTCCAGTACAATAGGGTAACTTTTGCCATTTTTAACAGCGTAATAGTTCATCGATATTACAGGACTTACCTTAGCTACAGAGGGTATGGTATTCATAATAGATAAGGCATCAAGCATCGTTAATCCCTTCGACTTACGTTTTCCTTTCTCATCACTCTCGTCATCGCTATTAACCTGACCAACTTCAACAGTAGTTTCTTTTATTGGAGTAACTATAATGTTATTTACGCCTACTAATTTTATTTGTTCAAGAACTTCTTGTTGAGCACCTTTGCCTATAGCCAGCATGCTAATAACAGCAGCTACACCAAACATAATGCCTAATGCAGTCAATAAAGATTTAATAGTATTAGCCATGATGGCTTCTATGGCAATCAGAACATTATGTATGTATCGCCGGTATAGTTGTTTTAAATCGTGCATAAGTTATTGGGCCTTGTGGGTTAGTGGTTGTTTCTCAGGTCTTGTTGGCTTTTCTTTTCTTTGGTTTTGTATGTTTGTGGAGTCTTGTTTTAGGATTGATTCGTAGATCTCTATACCTGTGTAAGGTAATTCTTTGTCATTTGCAGGTTCATTCAAAAGAACAACATCACCTTCTGCCAGACCTTGTTTCACAACTACATAATTTTCGTTTTCTGATCCGGGTTCAATAATGGAACGGCTATGTTCATTTTTTGTGGTATAAACATAGGAGAGAGAATCATTACTAAACACCGCTTCCAATGGGATGAAAAGTACTTCTTCAATAGTATTTGTGTTAATCACGTTAGCAGTGGTCATAGCCGGGCGTAAATCTTGATCATAAGCGTTTACCCTTATGGTCACCTCAAATACTTTGGCATCACCTCCCGGGATAACTTGCCCAATGTTGGCTACTTCGGTCACTTCTCCATCAAGTTCCTTTTCCGGAAAAGCGTCGACACCTACTTTTACTTTTTGTCCGGTTTCTATTTTATTAATATCTACCTCATTAATAAATGTTTTCGATATCATGGAGGTAAGGTCTGGTAGTTCGGCAATGGTTGGTCTCCATGGTGTTACTGAGCTCCCTACTTTGATTTTGTTGCCAAGCCTGTCGAAACTGTATATTAGCATTCCCGGTCCGGGAGCTTTAATGTCAATAGCTTCAAACAAATCTTCAATTTCTTTTACCCGGGTACGTACCCGGTTGGTTTCAAGTAGCGCCCGGTGTACCTTTATTTCATCCTGTTGTTTTTTTAGTATATAATTTCGTTCGTCTTGCTCCAGCTTTCGTTTAGCTTTTTCAACATCCAGAGAGGCTTGTCTGATAACCGCAGGTGACTCATAAATAGATTGTTTTAGAATTAATTCTTTTTCTTCCAGATCAATTTTAGCGCTGATTAAATCATCCCTGAGGTTGCTTAAGTTAATGCTGGTATCAATCTTGGCATCTTCATAAGCCTCCATTTTTTCTGCTAAATCAGTCATCGCTTCTGCCATTTTTTCTTCAACGACACTATGGTCCAGCGATGCTACATAGTCTCCAGAATCCACAACGGTTCCTTCCTCAATTAGTTTTGTGATTTTAATCTCATATATATTTATGGACCGTGCAGAGAGTTCAGAGGGAACATTTATTGAGACAGAATTCTGAGCCTGCAGTTGTCCTGTACTGTAAATGAATGATTCAAATTTTCCTTTTTTAACTGTTGTTGTGATCAAAGATTCTGTATTGTCATTATTGCTGAATGCATATATATAAATTAACCATATAATTAGAGAACAACCTAAGATGCTTATCCAGGTTAGTGTTTTTTTGTTTCTCATTGGGTTTAAGTGTTTGAAATTCAATTTAAAAAAATGTGGGACGTGATAAAAATATTATTTTAGTGAAAAATATGACTTTAAAGATATGTTTTTTGAGCGAAAAAGCATATTTAAATGGGTTTTCTACTTTGCTGTGTTTTATATGAGAGGTGTTTTTGTTTTAAACTTTTAGTGAAATTGTTTTGTTTTTGAAATAGAAGATATGATTAGTGCAAGATGAGAGAGTAAACTTTATGATTAGCAATGTTATCTTAATTTTGAGATGTTGAATTTTTAATAACAATAAAATGTAACGAGATGGTTAAAAGCTTTTACCTTATATGGGTGTTCATACTTTTGTTTGGTTTTTCCGTTGTGGGTCAAAAAAAAATCTCAGGAGTAGTGTATGTTGATATAAATAATGATGGTTTTTATAATAATGGAGAGCAAACAATTTCGGGTGTTGCAATATCAAACCAAAAGGAGGTGGTTTTAACTAACGATAAGGGAGAATATGTTATCCCATTGCGAGATGGGAATTTTGTTTATGTGGTTAAGCCTGAGGGGTATCAGGTTAAATTGGATTCTTTGCATTTGCCAAAGTTTTATTACCATTATCATACGCAGGGGGCGCCAGAGTATTTGAATTATCCGGGAGTGAAAGCAAGTGGTAAGGCTCCTGAAAAATTGAATTTTGCTTTGTTTCCCCAAAAAGAGGACACGACTTTTAAGGTTATTGCTATTGGTGATCCGCAAACCCCAGATCAGGAAACTTTAGATTATTTTCGAGATGGCGTAAATGATATGTTTAGGCATCATGCTGAATTTTATTTAGTGCTTGGTGATATTGCTTATGATCATTTGGATGTTTATACCCGCGAAAAAGGAATTGTTGGTGCACTCGGTATCCCAGGTTATCATATCCCAGGTAACCATGATGTGAATTATAGATCAAAGCATTGGGATAATCACTTTGAGACTTTCAGAAAAGAATATGGGCCGGATTATTATTCGTTTAATTATGCAGATGTACATTTTGTTGTTTTAAATAATATCAATTACGAGGGTTGGAATGAGGAAAATAATAAGATAGGTGGCTATTCTGGTGCATTAGATGAGGTTCAATTGGATTGGTTGAGAAATGATTTGTTGCTTGTGCCCGAAGATAAATTGCTTGTCATTAATTCGCATATTCCTTTTATGAATGAGGAATGTGAAACAGAAAATATAATCAAGCTGAATGATATTTTAAAGGATAGAAGAAATGTATTATCGTTGAGTGGACATAAACATACCTTACACACGTATTATAATAGTGAAAATAATTACTGGAAAAATCCAGGTAAAAACGAGGGTGTTGTTGTTGGTGCAACTTGTGGAAGCTGGTGGTCTAATCCAAAAGATGAAAATGGAATACCCGTGGCTACCGGACAAGATGGCTCTCCTAAAGGATATTTTATTTTTAATTTCTCGGGAAGGAATTATACTTATGATTTTATTCCTCTTCATTATAAGGATGAGTTTCAAATGAGAATTTCATCTCCTTTAGGCAGAGTTAAACAGGAGGAATTAGCTAGTGCTGAAATTGTTGTTAACTGGTTTATCGGAAAAGCTCATCAGCGGGTTGTTGTGAGTATTGATGGAGAAGAGGAAATTGAATTAAGTAATTATAAGGGTAAAGATCCTTTTATAGAAAGAACTCTTGAGATCAGAAAAACCGACCCCAAATATCCCCCTCAGGCAATAGACTCATTTCATATGTGGAGAGTTCCTATGCCTGGTGATTTAAAAAAAGGGACACATAAAATTGAAGTAACGGCTTACGGGGATAATGAAAGGATATATAAAGCCTATAAGATTGTGGAGATAGAGTAAGTTATATTTCGTGCAACAAGGTGAAAAAAACAATAGAGCCCTCCGGCTTTAGGAGAATACACAAATAGAAGTAAATTAGAAATAGGGTATAAAGGTTAAAGTAACGGGAACAATTCGTTGGTATTTAAAACTCAGCGTTTGTAATGCTCTTTCTTTATTGATTCCAACTTTCAGAGAAAACTCCACAATTTAAAAAGAAACAAACTTTATCTTATTCTTTTCTTTTTGTCATAGCCACAAAAAGAAACAAAAAGGTCTAGCCGGAAAGAATGCTCTCGCGCTCTTACCTTTTCT
>JBFHEL010000147.1:0-9362 GCA_041584155.1 Saccharicrinis sp. | reverse complement strand
ACCATATATATTTCGACGTTTAAATGCGAGTAATGCCCAATCATTATTTCAATTAATTGCATCGCAACCTAAGGATGATCTTAGGTATTTTAGCCCACATGGTTTTGAGCTGAAATCCGTTCAAAAGCAATTCAAAAAAAAATCTTTCCTTATGATGGGGGTTTTTGATGAAGAGATATTAGTAGGTTATTTTTTTTTGAGGTTTTTTGCTAACAAAAAGTGTTTCGTAGGTAGACTCATTGACAGAAATTACAGAGGTAAGGGAATTGGGCTCACTATGAATAAGATTATGTATCATATAGCATGGGAGTCGGGTTTCAGGTGTTTATCAACTATTTCTCGTCATAACAAGGCTATTATGAAAGCGCATGGAAAAAACTCATCTATGATTATTTTAAAAGAACTTCAGAATAATTATTTGTTGGTGGAGTTTGTGGAGAGCAAAAAATGAGCCCGAGATATCATATTCATGCATATATAAATGAAAAGGTTATTTGATATAGTAGCATCAGCCATAGGCTTAGTGCTTTTAAGTCCTGTACTTTTGATGATAGCTATCCTTATTAAGTTAAAAATGCCGGGACCGGTTTTTTTTAACCAGATCAGAGGTGGACAGTATGGTAAAACATTTGTGATACATAAGTTCCGTTCCATGAAAGTACAAAGTGGAGGAACAACAGTATCCGTAAAAGGAGATGATAGAATTACCCCATTAGGGGCCATACTCAGAAAATATAAACTGGATGAACTGCCAGAATTATGGAATGTTTTAAAAGGAGACATGAGTTTTGTTGGCCCCAGGCCGGATATGCCTGAGTATGCAGGTAGGTTGGTAGGTGAGGAGAGAAAAGTATTGGAGCTGAAACCAGGTATCACAGGTCCTGCTACCCTGAAGTTCTCAAACGAAGAAGAATTGTTAGCTTCAGTGGATGACCCGGAAAAATATAATGATGAGGTGATTTGGCCGGAGAAAGTGCGTTTAAACCTGCAATATTATTACAAGCAAAGCCTGTCTGGTGATATCAGCATCATATTCAAAACTATTTTTAGAGCTATATAATAAAATAAAGAAGAGAGTTAATTAAATTAAAGGAACTAGAGTTTATGCTATATGTTGTTATTGTATTGCTTTTATTTATACTGTACCTCTATCTGGACTATAGGGGGCCTGCTTATGTAAAACTTAAAGTGGTATCTAATGCGGAAGGTAAATATCAAAAAGCAAAAGAATTAATTGTTCAGGAATTTGATCACGAAGGTAATTTGTGGGCTTCCAGAGGAATGATATTGTATTGTCAGAAAAAAGGCGAGCTTAATTATAAGAGAATGGCTCATATCCCTACAGGACTATCTTTTTATTTTTTATATAACTTTAGTTTGTTCAGGCGCTTGGTGAATAAACCTGAATGTACTGTTGCTACCATAACCGGAGATCGGTACATATGTGCTATGTCGGCAGGATTTATCTGGCAAAGCCCATTAGAGAAACCTAAATTTAAAAAGGTTTTTACCTTACGCCATTTTGGAATGGGTGTAGGTAGGGGTATCTTCAGTAATGGTATACTGAGCGTTGGGCAGAGTCAGGTATACTTCGGGGAATATTTCAGAAATTCAAATAGATCAGATGTTAGGATATATGTGAGTAGAGATAGTGGAAATACATGGATGGTGGCCTATGAATTTTCAGCGGGTAAAATTCGTCATGTGCATAGTATTCAGCAAGATCCATATGACAGAAGGTTGTGGGTGACTTGCGGAGATCTGGATTCAGAATCTATTATTATATATACTGACGATGAGTTTAAAACAATACATGAAATAGGAAGTGGTCATCAGGGGTGGCGAACTTGCCAGTTGGTTTTTACAGAAGAAAAAATTTTCTGGGGAGGTGATAATGGAGAGATTGAATATTCAGGTATTTATTGTTGGGATAAATCATCAGGAAAGGTTAGTAAAATATGTAAAATTGAAGGCGCTATATTGTATGGTAATAAATTGTCTGGAGGGAATTTAATCTTTACTACGGATAGAGAAGGATTTAATAATGAATTTGACGATAAAACCAGAATAGTACTTATCAGACCTAATGGTGAGGTGTCATTATTACATATTGGATCATGGAAATATGCAAAAAAAGACTTTAGGTATAGTTTTGCAATGTTAAGATTGCCCAGGAATCAGGTAGATAACATATTAAGTATGTCTGTGATAAATCAGAAAGAATATCCAATGGGTGAGTTGCTTACTTTTGACGAATCTTTAGTGGAAAAGCTAAATACTAATGTAATAAAACCTATTAAATATGAGAAAACGAGTATATCTATCTAGTCCACATATGTCAGGTGGAGAGATGAAGTATGTGAATGAAGCGTTTGATCAGAACTGGATCGCCCCTTTAGGTCCTAATGTTGATGCATTTGAGGAGACACTGGCAGATTATTGTGGGGTAAAATATGCAGCCGCATTAAGCTCCGGAACTGCAGCTATGCATCTGGCGTTAGTTGCGTTGGGTGTGAAACCAGGAGACGAAGTGTTGGTGTCTACTTTTACCTTTTCTGCATCGGTTAACCCTATTGTATATCAGGGTGCAAGGCCAGTATTTGTTGATAGCGAAAAAGATACCTGGAATATGGATCCTGAGTTACTCGAAACAACCATATTAGATCGGATTAAAAAGGAAGCTAAGATTAAAGCCATTATTATCGTTCACCTTTATGGCATGCCCGCAAAAATGAATGAGATTATGGAAGTTGCTGATCGGTATAATATTCCTGTTATTGAAGATGCAGCAGAGGCCTTAGGTAGCAAATACAATGGAAAACCATTGGGTTCTTTTGGTAAGGTAAGTATATTATCATTTAATGGAAATAAAATCATAACTACATCTGGAGGGGGGGCTCTACTGTCAAATGAAGAGCATTTGGTTACTAAAGCTCGTTTTTTGGCTACACAAGCAAGAGATAATGCCCCTTTTTATCAGCATAGTGAAATAGGGTACAATTACAGGTTGAGTAACGTTCTGGCTGGTATTGGAAGAGGGCAAATGGAAGTGATTGATGATCGTGTACAGAGAAAAAGAGATATATTTGAATTTTACAAGAACAATTTAGATCATATTAAGGGAGTGAAATTCTTAATGGAGCCAGATTCAAAGTTCTATTCTAATCGTTGGCTTACCACAATTTTAATTGATCCTGAACAAGCTCAAACTTCATGGAGTCAGTTGAAGGCGGAGTTGGAGAAAGAAAATATCGAAACCAGACCTTTATGGAAGCCTATGCACTTGCAGCCTGTATTTTCAGCTTACCCTGCTTATATAAATTCAGTGTCAGAAAATTTGTTTTCTATAGGGCTTTGTCTTCCTTCCGGTACAAATATGACGGACCAAGAATTGAATCAGGTGGTTGATGTAATAAAAAGGTACTTTGCAGAACTATCTGTTTTAATAAAATGATTGTTTGATTTTCATGATGCAGCATGCCTGGTTAAGATAAGTATTATTAAAAGTTAGCTGTTCTTAGCGAATTTTAATTTTCTGATACTTAATTATAATAGCTATAAGAGGCAGATAATTTTCTAGTATTTTTTGAAGTAAGTGTATTTCATAATACATTTATATTCCTTGTACAAAGCCTGCCTTTAATTCGTTTATTTATTGTCTAAGGACCCTAATCTATTCCATTGTTGAAACTTGAGTGTCACATGATGGTGATATATCCTGAAAGCAGATGGACATAAATTAACTAAGGGATTGAGTTTAGCCATTTGAGTACATTTTTTCTCGCATACAAATAAACAACAAACTAAGTCTAACCTTTAATTCATATGAGATGAAGAAATTATTACAATTACTTTCAATCGTATTAATGTTGTATATACCTAATGTTGTTAGTGGACAATATATACTCACATTAGATGATGTGGATTTTGATCCTACTACCGGAGCGATTAATGGCTTCGATGGAAATGTGGGAACTGAAATCATTATTCCAAGTAGCTTTTGTGTAGATGGTAATGATGTAGATGTAATCACGATAGGAGAAAATGCTTTTATTTCAAGTTCATTAACATCTTTAGTAATTCCAGAAGGTATTATTACCATTGCAAATAGTGCATTTCAACATAATTCCATAGTTGAGTTAACATTACCTTCGAGTATTACATCCATTGGAGATTGGGCTTTTTCTAATAATTTATTAATTAGCCTGACATTATCTTCAAATGTGACTAGCCTTGGTAAATATGCCTTTTGTGATAATGAACTTACCGATGTTATAATTCCAACTTCTATAACCGCAATGGGAGAAGGTGCTTTTAATAAAAATTCAATTACTAAGATAAATGGTAGTGTTTCAGATGGTATTATTTATGGTCGGAATGAGGATGGTTCTGATGATATATCCACCATAGTTTCATATGGAGGTGTTTCAAATGTAATCGATTTTATTCCTGAGTGTGTAACTGTTATTTATGACAGAGCTTTTGCCTATAATCCAATTATCGAGGTTACGATTCCTGATGGTATTGTATCTATTGGTATTTATGCATTTTATAGAAACAACCTAACTTCTGTATCAATTCCAGAGAGTGTTACCAGTATTGGAGACAGAGCATTTGCCAATAATGAAATATCAACATTAATACTGCCTGAAAGTATTACATACTTAGGATCAGCAGTATTTAATAATAATGTCATTTCAAATGTAAATAATCAGGCTTCTCAAGGCTTAATCTACGATAGAAATGAAGATGGGTCTGAGAATACATCAGTAGTAGCTTCTTATGGAGGTGAAGCAAGTGTGATTGACTTTATACCCGAAAATGTAAACACTATCAAAGAAAAAGCCTTTTATACATGCTCTTTAACTTCTGTGACTATTCCAAAAAATGTAACTACTGTTGAAGATATGGGATTTTACTTGAGTGATCTTTACG
Organism: Saccharicrinis sp.; assembly: GCA_041584155.1. Taxonomy (GTDB): domain Bacteria; phylum Bacteroidota; class Bacteroidia; order Bacteroidales; family Marinilabiliaceae; genus Saccharicrinis. The sequence continues at coordinate 4,427 of JBFHEL010000147.1, read as the reverse complement.
AGGTAATATTCATCGAAGGTTTAATTTCTATTGGACAAAGAGCTTTTTATAGTAATAATCTAACTGGTGTGATTTTACCTGGTAGTTTAATAAACATAGGAGAAGAAGCGTTTGCGAATAACCAGATGAGTTCCTTTATATTACCTGAGCAGAATATCTACTTGATTGATTATGTATGGATAGATGATGATAATAATACCTACAATTATAAGGATGAGGTAACAGATTTAACCAGTGATTATAGAATTGATGGGGCATATGGAATTTATTATGAGCTGGAAGGAGGTACCAATAATTCAAACAACCCCAGTGCTTACTTGTCAGTAGATGGTGTTTCTTCCTTTTTTCCTGGTAGTAAAGAAGGATATGATTTTGTTGGTTGGTATAGCGATCAGGATTTAGTTACAGAAATTAATTCAATAGTGCAAGGATCTGAAGAAGACATGGTATTATGGGCAAAGTGGGATGTAACTACCGATTTTAGTATGGTTAATACATCTGAAATATTGTTATACCCGAATCCGGTTGTTGATCAATTGACTATTGATTTGAATAACCAAATTAATTGTACTATAAGTGTTTATGCAGCAAATGGTCAGTTGGTGTATGTTAAAACCAAGCAATCAGAGCAGTTATTTCTGGATATGTCCAGTTATGCAAGTGGGATATATATTGTAAAGATTAATAATGGGATAAATGTTAAAAAATATAAGGTATTGAAGAAATAGTGATCTAATATGTTTAAGTTCACAACTCTTTGAATTCATAACTATTATTATATGGCCTTGCAATGAGTGTCTAAGTAAATAGGTTTATTACAATGAATTAGATGACGTTCATATAACACAAACACTATTTTGTCAATGATATAAATATTTAATTTTATTTCTATAAACTTATTTATAAATTGTATAAAACAACATCATATTTATTGGGATTTTATTTAGGATATAAAATTTAATAATGTTGCACCTTATGTATGTGCCGATCAACTTCTAAGTTTAAAGAATGAGTAATATATTCATGTGATGCTTTTAGAAGAAAATAGGTGTTGTTCTCTTACTACTTGAAACTACCAGCAAATTGGTAGTGTTCATTTATTACAGTAAATCAAAACTTTTTGCATAGACTATATGCAGATGTTTGAGTGTAACTTTTAAACAGGTATGCAATGAACAAATTTTTACAATTAATACTTACCGTTTTAATGTTATGTGTATCTTATTCTGTTTATGCAGAGGGGTATACGCTAACATTAGATGATGTGGATTTTGATGCTACTACAGGTACGATCAATGCTTTTAATGAGGGCGTTGGAACAGAAATAGTTATACCTGGTAGTTTTTTTGTGGATGGAGATGATGTAGATGTAATCAGTATTGGTGTGAGAGCTTTTACTTCAAGCTCATTGACATCTTTAACTATTTCGGAAGGGATTACATCCATTGGAGATAGTGCTTTTCAACATAATTCTATATCAGAATTAACTCTGCCATCCACTGTTACATCAATTGGTGCTTTAGCTTTTTCGAATAACTTATTAACTAGTCTTACATTATCCCCAAATGTAACCAGTTTGGGAATATTTGCTTTCTCTGATAATTTATTAACCGATATTATTATTCCAACTAGTATAACAGAAATGGGTGATGGAGCGTTTAATAAGAACTCTATAACAAAAATAAATGGTGTTTCTTCTAACGGACTTATTTATGCCCGAAATGAAGATGGTTCTGATGATTTATCAAAAATTGTGTCATATGGTGGAGTTTCTGAAGTAATAGATTTTATTCCAGAAAGTGTAAGTGTGATTCATGACAGAGCCTTTGCCTATAATACGATTACAGCTGTAACTATCCCAGAAGGTATTGTGTCTATTGGGGTATTTGCGTTTTATAGGAATAATTTAGCATCACTATCAATACCCGAAGGTGTGATCAGTATTGAAAACAGGGCATTTGCCAATAATGAAATATCTACATTAACTTTGCCGGAAAACATTACATACCTGGGGTCAGCTGTGTTTAATAATAATGTCATTACATCTGTTAATGGCGAGGAATCTAAGGGGTTAATATATGATAGAAATGAAGATGGATCTGAAAATACATCAGTTATCACATCTTATGGAGGTGGCTCTAGTGTGGTTGATTTTATTCCTGAGAGTGTGAGGACAATCAAAGAAAGAGCTTTTTATTCATGTGCATTGACTTCAGTAACTATACCTGAAAATGTTTCTTATATCCAAGAATTGGGTTTTTATATGAGTAACCTTACTGAGGTCATCTTTCATGAAGGTTTAATTTCGATTGGACAAAGAGCTTTTTATAGAAATAATATTGCTGAGGTAAATCTTCCAGCTAGTCTAATATTCATAGGTGAAGAGGCTTTTAATAACAATTTGATGACTTCCTTTTTATTACCTGGGGAGAATATATATCTGGGGGACTATCTTTGGATTGATGATGAAAATAATACTTATAATTATAAGGATGAGGTAAGTGATTTAACCAGTGATTATATTATAGATGGGGCATATGGTATTATTTATGAGCTGGATGGAGGTAATAATAATTCAAATAACCCCAGTGCTTATTTGTCAGCAGATGGTGTTTCTTCATTTGAGGCTGGAACCAAAGAGGGTTATGATTTTGTAGGGTGGTATAGCGATGAAGATTTAACTACTGAGGTTACATCAATTGAGCAAGGAACTACAGAGAACATGGTTTTATGGGCTAAGTGGGATGTATCTACTAATATAAGAGAGGAACTTACATCAGGAATAATTATTTATCCTAATCCGGTTATTGATCAGCTGACAATTGATTTTAATGATGAAGCTATCCGGGTAATACAAATATATGCAGCAAATGGTCAACTGGTTTATATGAAAACTTGTCAGTTATCTAAAACGTCTATAGGGATGTCTGATTTCTCAAGTGGTATATATATTCTAAAGATCAGTGATGGCATAAATCAGGGGATATATAAAATAATAAAGAGATAGAGATTTTAAAATGGTTCATCGGTAATAATTTATTTTATGAGTAGATGTGATATGTTTTAATAAAGTAAATTATTTCATTTAGCTGTTGATGAGTACTTGTTTGGTATTTAAATCAAAGGATAAAATTCATTTCATAAAAAAATGAATTGAAAAATTATGCAGTTAAAGCCTGAAATTGTAAATGATTTTCAGGCTTTTAACTTTTTTATTGGACATGAGTATTTTTTGATAAATAAATATAATGCTTTAAGTGATAGCTTATCTTTAAAGGGAGAAACGAATATATCAATTTTGATTCTCAAAAATGCACACGCGTTTATAGTGCAATTTATTGTGGTTTATTGGTGGCGAAAAATTATGATTAGAGGCCATGTGTTATCTCTTATTAAAGATTTTTTTGGCTTATCTTAATCAGATGGGGTCATTTAAAAATGGATAGTATAAATAAAAAATTATATTAAAAATATTGTAAGCTATGGAGATAACTTCTTTATATTTTGCGTTTTATTCAGGAATAGCAGTAATTATATACTATTTTTTAAATCAAAGATTCAGAAATCCATTTTTAGTTTTAATTAGTTCAGTATTTATAATTAGTTATAGTTTTAATTTATTTGTTTATATAACAATCTACTCAGTAGTTAATTATTATATAGGCCTAAGGATGGTATCATCTAAAAATAATTCTATAGTCTATAAAATTGGTATTGTTTTTAATTTGTTGCAATTACTTCTTCTTAGATATGCATCTTTTACAATCGATCCTTTATTATCTCTTTTAAACAGTGAAGTGCAAGTCTCGGTGTTATCAAAATTAATTATTCCAATTGGTATATCTTATTTCACTTTGCAGGGGATTGGATACCTGGTGAATATTAAAATGGCTTGGGAAACTCCTGAGAAAAATTTCATGAATTTGTTCTTGTATTTTATATTTTATCCTAAATTTTTATCAGGGCCTATTGAACGATCAAATCATTTTTTACCGCAAATTAAGAAAGAAAAAATATTCAGTGAAGGTAATGTGGTTATAGGATTTAGGCTATTATTATTTGGTTTGTTTAAAAAAATAGTGATTGCAAATAAATTGTCGCCTTATTTACAAAAGGCTTATGAAGATATTGACAAAGTAGATGGTTGGTCTTTGTGGATATTATTGTTACTCCAACCATTATACTTATATTTTGATTTTTCCGGTTATACAGATATTGCCAGAGGATTTGCCAGATTATTTGGGATAAAATTGCTCCCTAACTTTAATAAACCATTTTTGGCAAATAGTGTAACAAACTTTTGGAAAAGGTTTCATATTTCTCTTGCTGCCTGGTTTAATGATTATGTGTTCAAACGAACTATGTTTAAATACAGAAAATGGGGTAATGGTGCAGTCTTATATGCCTTGTTGTTAACATGGGTGCTT
>JBFHEL010000146.1:0-9381 GCA_041584155.1 Saccharicrinis sp. | reverse complement strand
TTACCATGCTGTTCAACTGTTGTTAGTGAGGGATGTAACATTTCGGCAAAAGGTTCATTACTAAAACCAGCCACTCCAAACTCTCCCGGCACCTTAATATTCATTTCCTTTAGTCCTTCAATAGCTCCAAAAGCAGCATAATCACCTGCACAAAAAACCGCATCTGCTTTACCATTTTTAATTAGTTTGATAATATTTGAATAGCCAACTTCACGTGTAATAGCATTTTCGATAATTAAGCTTTTATCAACCTCACCCAACAGTTCTTTAACTGCAGCCTCGTATCCTGCCTGTCTCTCGCGATAGGCATTTAGCAAATGGCTACCTCCAAAGTGTGCTACTTTTTTATAACCGGCATCGAGTAAATTTTTTGTTGCCTCATAAGCTCCGGTAAAATTATCGTTCACTATTTTGGAACCCTTCAGGTCATTACAAACCCTATCGAACTGAACCAAAGGAACATGCGAATCAACAACACCCTGTAAATGACTAAAATCATTTGTTTCCACAGATAGCGATGCAATAATTCCAGCCACTCGATTACTCATTAAGGATTGAACAGCTTTTACTTCAGAATGAAGCTGTTCGTGTGTTTGCATAATAAGCAAACTATAACCGGCAGGATTTAATATCTCCTCAACTCCGCTGATTACATTGCTAAAAAAATGCCGATTAATTCGAGGCACAATCATACCAATTAAATCGGATTTTCCTTTCCGTAGAGAGGAAGCCATCAGATTGGGTTGATATCCCATTTCTTTAGCTACTTTTTGCACCAACTCCCGTGTTTTTTCACTAACTCTTTTATTTCCGGCCAACGCACGTGAAACGGTAGAAGAAGTAACGCCTAATTTTTCAGCAATATCATTGATGGTAACATTCCGCATGGTCATATGAATTTATACAAAAATACAAACGATTGTACAATTATGCGCAATCGTTTGTATTTTTTTTTCATATTTCTACACAACCATCACATTAAGCACTGATTATGTGAATATTACATTTAGAATTTATTTTCAGAATAAAAAAAAGAGATAATCATTCTGTATTGTTTAGCAAAAGCTAAAGAAATTTTCTTTTTACAAATTCATCAAAAGCCTCTTTATACTGCTTACTGATAGGGACCAATTGTTTACCAAAAAGAATACGGTAACGCTCAATGGTTGTTACCTTCTCAAGATTAACAATAAAAGAGCGATGGGTACGCATAAACCTATCTTTAGGTAATTTATCCTCTAATGCTTTCATTGTAGAATGAAAAACAATGGGAGAAACGGATGATTCCAGATATAGCTTGACATAATCACGTAATCCTTCTATATATAAAATATCACTAAAGTCAACTCTTTTTAACTGGTAATCGGCTTTAATAAATAAATAATCTTCTTCAATACCGCTGGAATTAGCACTACCTGATTTAGCCGTTTGAATAAGTTGTAAGGTTTCTTTTGCATGCAAAACCGATTTAAAAAACACTTCGTAACTAACCGGTTTTAACAGGTAATCCAGTGCATGAAGCTGAAATCCTTCCACTGCATACTTTTCATATGCTGTGGTGAAAATAATCTGGCAATTTTCCTTCAGGGTTCTGGCAAATTCAATTCCAGTTAAATCAGGCATTTGAATATCTAAAAAAATAAGCTGAACGCTATTCTCCTGCAAAAACTCCATGGCATCAATAGGGTTATCAAATTGACCTAAAAGCTCTAAAAAAGGAGTTTTATTAATATGCGACACTATTAAACCCAATGCTAAAGGTTCATCATCGATGGCAATGCAGGTAATGTTTTTCATCTATATTTATATTATACTATAAGAATTAACCTTTATTGTTTATCCACTTTAAAAGGAATAACTAAATCAACAATAAAGGTATTATTATAGGTATCCATTTTTAATTTAGCCTTATCTTTATAAATCAGCTCAAGTCGTTTTTTAATATTAGTGATTCCAACACCTCCAATAGTTTTTTGGCCATTATTATTACTCGAAGGTATACTATTTTCACAGCTAAAAATAACTTTATTTTTAACTGTTTTCAATGAAATCCGTATAAAAGACTTTTCACGGTAGCTAACTCCATGTTTAAAAGCATTTTCAACAAAAGGAATAAACATCAAAGGAGGAATATTTATATTTTCCACACTTTCGGCAATATCGACCTCTAAAGAAACTTTGGATGTTAAGCGCTGCCGCATCAGATCGATATAGTTACTTGTAAATTCAAACTCTTTTTTTAATTCTATCAATTGTATATCCGACTCATAAATTAAATAACGCATTAAACCAGAAAGTTTTTCAACCGATTTTTGGGCTTTATCGGCATCAATGGCAATTAAAGCATAAATATTATTTAATGCATTAAAGAAAAAGTGAGGGCTAATCTGGTTTTTCAAAAAGGCTAATTCTGTGTCCTGATGGGCTTTTTCGCGAGCATGCTGTTCCTTTTCTTTTTGTTTTTGATGTTGTATAACACTAATCCCTGTACCGGTTCCTAATACTAATAGGCACAGAAAAAAATTATCAACTAATCTGGGATGAATGATCATATTTTTATCTTTCTTCATATTAGGAAATCCCTCTATATTCATACTATCCCTTAATTTATCAAACTCTAATAAATAATAGCCATATTGGGATATCGATAGAATAAGAATAGTAAATAATAATAAACCCAGAAAAAAAAGTATCTTCTTAGTAGTAAAATAAAAACGCGGAGTAATAAATAAATAATTCAGATAAAAAGCAAATACCATGAAACTCATGTGATAGTAATAGGTATATCTCCAAAAAGATAGATTTTCATCAGACCTATCGAACACAAACTGAGGCAACAACAAAATAAATAATACACCTATTATGTGAGGCAACCAATTTCCTATTTTACTTTTAATAATTTGCATGGGGTAAAGTTAATATATTTATAATAGTTAATCAGATGGCAGTATGCAGGCGGCAGAACGGGATAAACTGTAACAAAATAACTAATGACTGGGTACTGATAACTGATAACTGATGACTGATGACTGCTTACTCGTGTCTTAAAGCGACAATAGGATCCAAAGCAGAAGCTTTACGTGCCGGATACCAGCCAAAAAACACACCAATCAGCGTACACACCATAAAGGACAGAATGACCGAACTTTGGGTAATTAATACAGGCCAGTTCATCACATGCTCTACAATATAAGAAGCAATATAACCTGTTAAAACACCTATAAGGCCACCCAGTACGCTAAGCAAGATAGCTTCGAGCAGAAACTGCAATAATATATCTTTGCCTTTTCCTCCAATAGCCAGGCGTAAACCTATTTCACGTGTTCGTTCGGTAACTGAAACATACATAATATTCATAATCCCAATTCCTCCTACCAATAAGGAAATGGCCGAGATGGATCCTAATAAAACCACCAATAGCTCAGAAATAGAGCTAAAATTTTCAATAAGCTCCTCTTGGGTACGGATTTCAAAGTCATTATCCTCTGCATCCTTTAGCTTGTGTGAAATTCTCAGTAACTGTTCTATTTCCGCACTTGTTTCTGTAATTTTCTTTTCATCCTTTGCCGATAGAACAATATCACGTAAATAAGTTTCGCGCGTAATCCTTTTCATTATGGTAGAATAAGGCATCAAGACCATATCATCCTGATCCTGTCCAAAAGTATTGTTACCTTTTTCTTTAAACGTACCTATTACCTTAAAAGGAATGCTATTAAAACGTATGGTTTGGCCAACTGGTTCCACATCTTCTCCAAAGATATTTTCCACCACCGTTTGTCCGAGTACACAAACTTTAGAGGCCGTTTTTATTTCACGGCTGGTATAAAATCTACCGCTAGCAATTTCATACTTTTTTATTTCGGCATATTCTTCGTTACCTCCAGCAATTGAAGTAGGCCAGTTATTGGCTCCAAAAACAACCTGTCCCGAACTTGACATTCCTGGTGAAACAGCATTTATAAGGGTACAATTATTTTTTAGAAATTCAACATCTTTTTCTTTTAGCGTTTGCGATGCTGTTCTTCCCTGCTGTACCCCTCCACTGCTCCTACTTGCAGGCATTACATTAATCAGGTTGGTCCCCATTGAAGCAATACTGCTTTTAATACTTTCGTTAGAACCCTGACCAATAGCAAGCATAGTTATTACAGCCCCTACTCCTATAACAATCCCTAACATAGTTAAGAAAGATCGTAATTTATTTCTTTTAATAGCTGCTATGGCTATCTTAAAAAGATTTAATAATTTCATCTGTTTAATTTTTTGTCTTTAGAAAATATGCCAAATCCGGCAGCTCCCGACCAGGAACTCGCATTATCTTTTTTTAAATCATCCTTAGCTGAGTACTTTATGATTAATAAAGTTAATGCTCGTTTCTTCTGTTATATTTTATCTCTTTATTGGTCAGATGTATCTATAGAGGAATGATAATTTCCACAAAGCGGGACAGGCTATTCTGGTTTGTGTAACGTAGAATGTAAATATTCGTGTTCGATTCATCTGTTAAAATTAAGACTAGTCTAAAATATAATCTTCATCTTGCAGTAGTAAAAGCGCTTGATTGGCATCGGTAATATTCTCTGTCATCATATCCTTAATAAGGCGCCCATCCCTAAACAAGATATTTCTTTTTGTAAACTTAGCAATATCCGGTTCGTGGGTTACAAAACCAATGGTAATTCCTTTTTCATTGAGTTCCTGAAACAGGGCCATAATTTCGAAAGAAGTACGCGTATCGAGGTTACCTGTGGCCTCATCGGCCAGAATAATAACCGGATCATTAACTATAGAACGGGCAATGGCAACACGTTGCTGCTGACCTCCGGACATTTGATTGGATAAATGTTTCATCCTGTCTTTTAAGCCTACAGCTATTAAAGCAGCCTCGGCTTTTTCGCGGCGTAACTTATTTCCCACAGACGGGTTATAAAGCAAGGGAAGTTCTACGTTATCCAATGCCGTTGTTCGTGGTAAGAGATTATAGGACTGGAAGACAAACCCGAGCTTTTTACTTCTAACCTCAGCCAACTGATTCTTCTTTAATGATTTTACATTTACACCATCTAACCAGTAATCACCTTCCGAGGCTTTATCTAAACAGCCCAGTATATTTAACAGGGTAGATTTGCCAGAACCACTTGTTCCCATTATAGCAACAAACTCACCTTGACTAATATCTAAATCAACTCCTCTGAGGGCCCTTACGGTCTCTTCGCCCACCTGATAATTTTTATGCAGATTTTTAATCTCTATTATTTTATTGTTGCTTTTCATTGTTAAATAGTAAAATGTACAATCTTAAACTCTGAAATAAAAAGTATATGTTCTCCGGTAAACTAACGAGGAGGGCCACCAGCTCCTTTAGGACGCGATGGAGCAAAGGGACTGGATTCAGTCACTTCATCTGTATCCTTCTCAACAACTTTTTTCTCAGACCCAATTTCCATAGAAACAACAACATCCTGTCCTTCTTCAAGACCTGAAAGAATTTGAATTTGGGTTCCGTCATTGATACCAATCTCAACGGGTACGGGCTTAATCGTCTCGCCATCTTTTAACCATAATATTTTATGAGAATCATCTTGTTCGCTCATTCCAGCAGCAGGTTCCTGCCTTTTTCCTGATGATGCCTGCATACCTCCACCAATACTCATTTTATGATCCATTCCCGGAGGAGGTCCCATTTTTTGTCCTTCAGGAAGAGAACTCATAAATTCTTTCATCATATCCCGATCCGGAGAGAAACGAATAGCTTTACCTGAAACCAGTAATACATCGCTGGCTTCTTCAACATAAACAGAAATACTGGCTGTCATACCTGGTTTTAACTTCTTTTCAGGATTAGAAACTAAAATAATTACGGTATAAGTAATTACATTTGATTCTTCGGTAGGTTCCAATCTAATCTCCGACACCTTACCTTTAAAAACATCATCAGGAAAAGCATCTACGGTAAAACCTACATTCTGGTCAAGTTTAACCTGACCTATATCTGCTTCATCTATATCTGCTTCAACCTGCATTTCCAATAAGTCATTAACAATAGTAAACAACTCCGGCGTACTATAACTAGCGGCTACCGTTTCTCCTTCTTCCACCTCACGATTACAAACAATTCCATCTATTGGAGAGTAAATATTGGTATAACTCAAATCACGCTCTGCTTTTTCCACATTTGCCTGAGCTGACTTTACAGCTGCTTTGCTTAACTTATAATCATACACCGCTTCATCATAATCACTTTCTGCCAAAACATCATTATCAAACAACATTTTCATTCGTTTGAGGTTCTTTTCCTTATATTCAAACTCGGCCACTGCTTCTTCCAAATCCGCCTCAGAAGTTTTAAGTGTAGATAATAAGCTGGCCTTATCTAGTTCGGCAATTAACTGTCCCTTTTTCACTACCGAATTAAAGTCAACATATAGTTTTTCAATAACACCTGATACCTGACAACCTACTTCAACGGTATTGGTTGCCTCCAGTGTTCCTGTTGCGGTAACAGTATTATTAATAGAACCTCGTTCTACCGTTACTGTTTCAAAAACATATCCCGATTTACTACTCTTAGTAAATGCGTATGTTAATACGGCTGCCAACACTAAACCCAAAACAGCAATATAAATGATTCTTATTTTTCTCATTTCACTAAATTTAAAATTCGATTTTGTTACCCATGTAATATTCTATGATTTCGTTTTGTAAAATCACTTCGTATTTAGCATTGATCAAATTGGTTTCTGCTTCATACAAATTGTTTTTTGAACTCAAAAAATCTACAGAACTCAACATTCCCTGCGAAAACATTTCACTTGCCAATTTATAAGACTCCTTTTCTGATTCCAATTGCTCCTGATACGATAAAAAAGTGCTGTTGGCCGTCTGTGCGTCAGTACAAGCCTGCTCAATAGCTTTACGCAAATCATTTTTTACATCTATCAAGTCATACTGATAATTCTCACTAACAATTACAGCTTGCTTCACATTATTTTTCACCTCTTTGCGTTGATAAATAGGGATGGATAAAGACAAACCGAGAGAAGGATATATTCTATTTGAAATTTGTTCTACAAAATTAATATTTGTTGTACTATAGTGATAACTACCCACACTACCACTTAATGTTAAGCTGGGTAAAAAGTCAGCTTTTGCCAATTGAATATCAAGCTCTGCACTGTTCAAATACAGCTCAGCGGATTTTACACCAGGTTGAATTCCTAATGCCACATTATATATAGTACTAGGATCTGTTTCTATATTTAATTTTAACAAGCTTTCCATATCCGGTTGTGTAACAGTAAAAGTATTACTAACTGGCATATTCATCACCTGCATTAACGAAACTAGGCTAATTCGCAGTTCACTTTGCGAAGTGACCAGCGTGGCCTTATCGGATGAATATTGCGACCTGATATTTAAATAATCTGCCGGCGACATCACTCCTGCTTTACGGCGTATGGTTGCCTCTTCCAATTCTTTAGTAGTAGTTTCAAGTTGCGACTGACTGTTATTAACCTGCTCTTGAGCCAGCAACACATCAATATAGGCAGCCAACACATCTAAGCTGAGCAACTCTTTCTCTGTTTTTATATCCGTTTCTGCCGCCGAAAGGTTAACCTTACCCTGAATAATGGAGTTTTTGAGTTTTGCTCCATTATATAAAGTAATATCTGAACTCAATGACAAGCTAACAGATGTGCCTGTACTTCTGTCCCAACTATCATCATCACTATCATACGAATTGCTTGAGCTCCAGGTATCTCCTGCCGATAATGACAAGTCAGGTCCCCGTTCTGCCCTTCGCTGCTCTAAGTATGATGTTTGACTCTTAATTTCATTAGCAGCTCTACCAATGGTTGTACTATTTTCCAGTGCATATTTAATACAGTCATCCAAGGAAAACACTTCATTCTGCGCTTTAGCTGGTATTGATATTATACCTAACATCACAAATAATACCACCATATATGTTTTCAAAAATATATTCATCGCTAAGTTTAATGATTGATTAATAAATACAAATTTTCAATAATTTGCTTTATCATTCAATCGAATTAGACCACCATGAGAATATTTTAGAGGTTTGAGCACTAATCTTCGACAAGGAGAAAAGAACTTTACAGCATAAAAAGGAAGGATTAATAAGTAAAATACAGCCTTTTTGCAACCCCATACAACAACACTTCATCTAAAGAAATTAAATAGCCCTAGCCATATAAGTAAAAATATTAGTTGCGGTTGACATTAGTGATATAGATCAAATTCAAGACTAAGGGTATTCTTCAGATGTTACATATTCAAGAAGCTACTATTTCGGTTAGATTAAAAGTAATTGAATAGCCATATTCTTTTACTTATGATCTCATTCTGTTTACATGAATTTCATTGATCACAAAACAATCGTAGGATATATTTTACACCCTAAAAAGCTTACTCTTCTACTATATCAAATCTATTATAGGTTTCAAACTGCCATAATTCCACCATCTTATTAACCGAAAGCACATAGGGTTTATAATCTCTGTTTGTAGAAACCAACAACAAAGATCTGTTCGTTTCTAATTGTTTATATATCAACTTGAATAAAATGCCATCATCCTGCGTAACGATGATACAGGGTGTACCATCTTTAATATTGGTCCAATCCTGTATATAAGAACAGGTTACCCATGATCCTTCGGGAACAGGAAGCATCGAATCTCCTTGTATTTGAAAGGTACGGTACGTTTTGTCTTTGGGTAGAAAAGGCAAGGAAAACTTCTCCAAAGAACCAATAAAATCTAAATCGCCATAACTATTGGTATACCCTGCCTGTGCCTTTACCGGAACCATTTCTATATTCTCCTTACCGTCCTTATCTACTGAGATAGTGAGCAAACGTAATTTTTTACCCGTTACATCAATATCAAAACCATCTTCTATCTGCGAAAGCTGAAACGCTGAGAGAGCCTGTAGATCATAACGTACCAAAGCATCAATAGACAGATGAAAGAACTCGGCAAAACGAATCAAGACCTTAAATGGAGGTTGAATATTTTTTTCGTATCCAGCCAGAGTTGTACGGGTAAGCTCCAGTTGAGCCGCCAGATCAGCTTGCGACATCTTCCGTCGCTTACGTAAGAATTTTATATTTTCAGGAAAATGCATTCTTCTTAGCTTATTTAATTAAAACCCCTTAATCTCTTAGTTCACTTAGGATCACTAGACTAAAACTCAGTAGATCTTTACGTGCTGTGTTCTCAATGAGAAAACACATCTTTTTTCTTTCAAATATATAAATTTTAGACTAACTTATTGTCAAAATAATGACGAAATAATCGACAATAGTGAGAAAAACAATTTTACATCTGGATTTGGACACATTCTTTGTATCGTGTG
>JBFHEL010000145.1:0-9445 GCA_041584155.1 Saccharicrinis sp. | reverse complement strand
GAAGAATCAAAGGGGATGATTTGTGCTGAAGATGAAATTGGTTTAGGAACCAGTCATGATGGTATTATGGTACTGCCTGATGGTGTGGCTGTTGGTACGCTGGCGAAGGATTATTTTGAAGTGGAGACGGATGTGGTTTTTGAAGTGGATTTAACTCCTAATCGCGTAGATAGTGCTTCGCATTATGGCGTTGCTCGTGATTTAGCCGCATATTTGAAATCAATAGGTGAAGAGGTGGAATTAAAGTTGCCCTCTATTGATGATTTTAAGGTAGAAAACAACGATTTCCCGGTTGAAGTAATAGTCGAAAATAACGAAGCCTGTCCAAGATATTGTGGGCTTACTATTTCCGGGGTAAGTGTAAAAGAGTCACCTGATTGGTTAAAAAACAAGTTGAAGCTCATAGGTTTATCGCCAATCAATAATATAGTAGATGTTACTAATTATGTATTGCACGAATTAGGACAGCCTTTACATGCTTTTGATGGAGATGAGATTAAGGGAGGTAAAGTTGTTGTTAAAACATTACCTGCAAAAACCAGGTTCACCACACTTGACGAAATGGAACGTGAATTGTCAGATCAGGATTTGATGATTTGTAATGAAGATGAAGGAATGTGTATTGCCGGAGTTTTTGGCGGTTTAAATAGTGGTGTAAAAGCATCAACTACCAAAATATTTTTAGAAAGCGCTTATTTTAATCCTGTTTTTGTTCGAAAAACGGCTAAGCGGCATACTCTGAGTACAGATGCTTCCTTTCGTTTTGAAAGGGGTATCGATCCAAATATCACGACATATGCATTAAAAAGAGCTGCTTTACTTATTAAAGAAGTAGCAGGAGGAGTTATTTCATCAGAAGTAACCGATGTTTATCCATCCCCGATTCAGGATTTTGAGGTGGCTGTAAAATGGAAAAATATACGTCGTTTAATAGGTAAGGATTTACCTAAGGAAACAATTAAAACCATTGTATCGTCTTTGTCAATGGGAATTCTTAGAGAGGATGAGGTAGGAATGTTGTTGTCGGTACCTGCTTATCGTGTTGATGTTCAACGTGAGGTAGATGTCATTGAAGATATTCTTCGTATCTATGGGTATAATAATATTGAAATTCCTTCTGAAGTGCATTCTACCCTGGTATACTCGGATAAGGTGGATAACCATAAGGTAAAAAATATTATAGCTAATCAGTTGGTAGCGCAAGGCTTCAATGAAATAATGTGCAACTCCCTTACCAAGCCTGATTATTATACAAGCCTTAAGAAATATGCACAAGATAATGTGGTTACCCTTTTTAACCCTTTGAGTAATGATTTAGGAGGAATGCGTCAGTCGCTTGTTATGGGAGGACTGGAGTCGATAACCTATAATGTAAATCGAAAAAATGGGGATCTTAAAATTTTTGAGTTTGGCAATTGTTATAGTCTCAATAATTTAGAAGCAGAAAAAGGTTCGCTGGATAAATATAATGAAGCGCAAAGCCTGGGTGTCTTTTTAGTAGGAAATATGATTGCTGGTAATTGGAACGCTCAGGAACGTAAGGTTTCATTTGCTGATATGCGTGCTGTGGTCAACCAGGTATTAAGCCGTTTAAATATCCCGGAGGGAATGCTGGTTGAAACCGAGGTTGATAATGATGTATTTACTGAAGGAGTTAGTTTAACTACCAGAGATAGAATTCAACTGGTTGATTTTGGAGTGGTAAATCTTGAACTCAAAAAGATATTCGGTTTAAAGGAGGTAGTTTATTTTGCCGAGTTTAATTGGGATAATTTGTTGTTGGTTGCAGGTCGTCAGAAGGTTATTTACAAAGAAATATCTAAATACCCTGAGGTAAGTCGTGATTTAGCCTTGTTGGTAGACAAGCAGGTTACCTTTGGTCAGATTAAAGCTATTGCTCAAAAAACAGAAAAGAAACTATTGAAGAGCATTTCTTTGTTTGATATATACGAAGGAAGTAAACTGGGAGAAGATAAAAAGTCATATGCAGTTAATTTCATTCTACAGGATGAGAATAAGACGCTGACAGATAAGCAGATTGATAAAATCATGAGTAATATGGTTAAAAACCTTGAGCGGGAGTTAAATGCCCAGTTAAGATAAATCTGCCATTTTTTAGAAAATAATATTAAAAAGAGTCATTAATGTTTATTAATGGCTCTTTTTTGTGTAAAAAACGACAATTATTCAAACATTTTATAATAATTGAAGTATTACTTAATATAAAAATAACTCATGAGATTAAAAAGAAGTGTTCTTAAATTGTTTTTGTTTACCCTGTTTTTGCTTACCTGTTTTTGTTCGTTTGCTCAGTTTAATCGCGATTGGAGCTACACCTATGCCGAATTTAAGGATGATGCAAAAGAGAATTTATATTTTCGGTTTGAGGGAAATAGTTTTATGAAAAATAATGAGTACTATAATAAATTTATTCAAGGATATACCTTGATTGGATATAGTGTTCAACCTTCTTTGATGTATTATGTAAATTCTAAGCTTCGTTTAAAAGCAGGTGTTCATTTGTTAAAGTACGATGGTGTTTCAGAGTTTACTGAGGTATTGCCGGTATATTCAGCTCATGTTGTATTGTCAGATCATCTGGATATGATTATTGGTTCGCTTAAGGGTGATGTGCAACACAAGTTAATAGAGCCTATATTTGATCCTGAGAATCAATATACACGTCCGGTGGAAAGTGGTTTGCAGTTTTTGTTTAAGAATGAAAATTTCCGGGCAGATATTTGGGTTGACTGGGATCAGTTTATTTCTGATGGTGATACCATTCCGGAGAAGTTTACTTCCGGATTAAGCAGTGAGTATTTCTTAACCAAGTCTGATGCTGATATTAAAGTGACTATTCCATTTCAATTTCTCATTCGTCATGTTGGAGGTCAGATAAGTGACTACTCAGAAGAATCAACAACGGAGGCTAATGTTGTTACCGGTGTAAAACTGGAGAAAAAATGGGAGGATGGTTTTATTCGTTCTGCAGGCTTTAGTAATTATATTGCTTTTTACAAAGATTTACCCGGTAGTGCCGGTTATGATTTTACTTCAGGGAAAGCATTGTATCCTGTAATGAATTTTACCTATAAATACGGAGAATTTATGACGGGTTATTGGTATGCGAAAAACTTTATAGCCCCACAGGGAAGTAGCTTATTTCAATCCGTATCAAACAGAGATGAAAGTTATTATCAAGAGAAAAGAAATTTGTTGAATACTAAATTTTCATACGTGAAAAATATAGGTAAACAGGCCAGGTTTACTGCTATGTTCGAGAGTTATTACGACTTAGATTCCAATTCTCTTGACTATGTGTATGGTGTTTATTTGATGTTTACTCCTAACTTCTTTATTAAAAATATTCCTTTTGATTAAAGTCTGGAGGATTTACTTTTTTTTAATCTCTCTGTTTAGTTTACCGGATACTAATCCTTCATTATCAATATTTATTTGCTTAAAACCATATGCAGATAGTTTTGTATTCACCTCAGTGCTCATTTGTCTTAACTTTAGGATTTCGTTTGCAGGCACTTCTATGCTAGCATTTCCTGCTTTGTACCTGACTCTGACGTCTTCAAATCCTTTGTCATTAAGCATATTCTCAGCCATCTCAACCATTTTTAGTTTGTGTTCTGTAATTGATTCTCCATAAGGAAATCGACTACTTAAACAAGGGCTGGCCGGCTTATCCCATACAGATAAGTTGTATTGTTTACTGATGGCTCTGATGGTTTCTTTGTCCAGTTTGCAATCGGCAAGAGGACTGAGTACTTTATTTTCATTTGCAGCTTCTATTCCAGGTCTGTAATCGCCCAAATCGCTAAAATTATTTCCATTGATTATTTCAAATCGAGGATACTCCCTTTCAATAAGTTCTATAATTGATGTATATAATCTCGATTTGCAATAATAACATCTGTTTACCGGGTTTGAACTATAGTTAAAGTCTGAAATTTCATTGGCGTCAATCTCAATCAGTTTTATGTCATATTGCTGGCAGAAATGTTGAGCATCTGATAAATCTTTTTTCTTCAGACTGGCAGAATTGCTTATGACCGAGATTGCGTTGTCTTTACCCAATTGCTGTCTGGCCATATAAGCCACCAGGCATGAGTCAACTCCTCCGGAAAGAGCCACTAATACTTTTGGATGAGAATCAAACCATTTTTTAAAAAGAGAAATCAGGGGTTCTGTATTTTTCATAGTCTCAAAACATATGAGTAAGCTATTTGTTCTCTACCATCATTGGCTATCGGTAGTTTTTATATGCTTGTTATGGTCTTTAATAGGATAATATTTTGTGGAAAATAAAAAAAGCGCAACCCTAAAGGGTTGCGCTTAGAGTATAAAAGAATATTACTAAGCATTTTGCTTTTTAATCAGATTTAAGGCACTACCATTTTTAAACCACTCTATTTGTTGTTGATTATAGGTGTGGTTGGCTACTATTTGCTCTGCAGAACCATCTGCATGAACTATTTCAATAGTTAATGTCTTGCCGGGAGCAAAATCCTTTAAGTCAATAAAGTTAAAGGTATCATCTTCCTGAATTTTATCGTAATCAGTCTCGTTAACAAAAGTTATTCCCAACATACCTTGTTTTTTCAGGTTGGTTTCGTGTATACGAGCGAAACTTTTTACCAAAACAACTTTAACACCCAGGTGGCGGGGCTCCATGGCAGCATGCTCACGTGAAGAACCTTCGCCGTAGTTATGGTCGCCCACTACAATAGTTGGTATTCCGGCAGCTTTATAGGCTCTTTGGGTGGCAGGTACTTCTGCGTATTCTCCTGTTAACTGCGATTTAACTAAATTGGTTTTGCCGTTAAATTTATTGACAGCACCAATCAACATATTATTTGAAATATTATCAAGATGGCCACGGTATTTTAGCCAAGGACCAGCCATTGAAATATGATCGGTGGTACATTTACCTTCTGCTTTTATCAATAGTTTAGCACCGGTAATATTTTCTCCGTTCCATTCACTAAAGGGTGTTAATAACTGAAGTCTGTCACTTTCAGGAGCAACCAACACTTGAATATTAGATCCATCTTTGGCAGGTTCTTGATAGCCAGGATCTTCTACGTCAAAGCCCTTTGGAGGAAGTTCTTCTCCGGTAGGAGGGGTTAAGGCAACTTTTTTACCTTTAGCATTGGTTAGTTTGTCTTTTAATGGGTTAAATCCTAGATCTCCCGCTATAGCTAGTGCAGTAACCAACTCTGGAGAACCCACAAAAGCATATGTATTAGGGTTGCCGTCGGCTCTTTTGGCAAAGTTCCTGTTAAAAGAATGAACGATGGTGTTTTTCTCCTGTTTTTCAGCTCCCATTCGGGCCCACATTCCAATACAAGGTCCACAAGCATTGGCAAAAACAACTCCATCAATTTTCCTGAAGGTGTCTACCATGCCATCTCTTTCAATGGTATAACGAACTTGTTCAGAACCGGGTGTAATAGTGAATTCGGCTTTTGCTTTTAGTCCTTTTTTAATAGCATCTTCAGCTACAGATGCTGCCCTGGCAATATCTTCATAGGATGAGTTTGTACAGGATCCAATTAAACCAACTTCAATTTTTAATGGCCAGCCATTTTTCTCTGCCTCTTCACGCATCTTACTGATTGGTGTTGCTTTGTCGGGAGTAAAGGGACCATTTAAATGAGGTTCAAGCTCATTTAGGTTGATTTCAATAACCTGATCAAAATATTTCTCAGGGTTAGCGTATACTTCATTGTCAGCAGTTAAATGATTTTTTATCTCATTGGCTGCATCAGCCACATCATGACGGTCGGTAGCTCTCAGGTATCTTTCCATTGAAAAATCGTAACCGAAAATAGAAGTGGTAGCTCCAATTTCAGCACCCATGTTACAAATAGTACCTTTTCCTGTACAAGAGAGGGATTCGGCTCCTTCGCCAAAATATTCAACAATAGAACCTGTTCCACCCTTAACAGTTAATATCCCAGCCACTTTTAAAATGATATCTTTAGGTGATGTCCAGCCATTCAGTTTACCGGTTAATTTAACTCCTATCATTTTAGGGAATTTTAGTTCCCAAGGCATACCTGCCATCACATCTACAGCGTCGGCACCGCCAACACCTATGGCTACCATTCCTAGTCCGCCTGCGTTAACGGTATGAGAATCTGTACCTATCATCATTCCTCCAGGGAAAGCATAATTTTCCAATACTACCTGATGAATGATACCTGCTCCTGGTTTCCAGAAACCAATGCCATATCTACTGGTAACAGAACTTAAAAAGTCATAAACCTCTTTGTTGCTGTTTTTAGCCGTAGCTAAATCTGTAGTAGCTTCTACCTTGGCCTGAATCAAGTGATCGGCATGTACTGTGGAAGGTACGGCAACTTTATCTTTACCGGCTTGCATAAATTGCAATAAAGCCATCTGTGCTGTGGCATCCTGCATGGCAACCCTGTCGGGATTAAAATTTACATACGATTCACCCCTTTTGAAAGCTTCTGTTGTTTCTTCTGCCAGGTGAGCATAAAGAATTTTTTCGGAAAGCGTAAGTGGTTTGCCTATTATGGTGCGGGCTTTATCAATTTTTTCCCCCATCAGGGCATACACTTTTTTAATCATTTCAATGTCAAACGCCATATTGTCTTGTTATTTTAATGTTAACCGTTTATTTGTATGTAGAATTGTATTACTAAAAAAAGTGGTTCACCTACAATCCTGCTCTTAAGTATGAACAAAATTAGCAAAAAATAGAAAATTTGTGCTTTTTGTCATGTTTAATTAGTAAGCATATTTTATACCTGTTGTTTTATAATATGCTTTTCGCTTTGCCGTTAATGCCTACGGCAAGGATGCTTGAATATTTTGTTTATCTTTAAATTTCAAAAATAGATATAGTTTGAACTATTAAAACAATCAAAACGTGGTGAAGTTTAATCAGGTGGATAATATATTTAAAGTCTTTTTGTAATGATGAAGCGGAAACTATTTGTTGAAAATGTAAAGATAGCCATGGGGGCTATTCAATCCAATAAACTTCGTACAATTTTAACTATTGCTATAATTACCATTGGTATTACTGCTTTGATAGGAATAATTACCGCTGTTCATTCTATTGAAGCTGCTATTTCCAGTAATTTCACCAGTATGGGAGCCAATTCGTTTACTATTGAAAGTAGAGGCACGGATATCCGGATTGGTAAACAAAGGCAAAAGACTAAGGATTTTGGATATATATCTTATAAAGAGGCTATGGAGTTTAAAGAAAAATTTGAATTTCCCTCAGTAGTAACAGTTTCATACCGCGCTTCAGGAACAGCCACGATAAAAAGGGAAAAAAATAAAACCAATCCCAATGTATCGGTTTATGGGGTAGATGAAAATTTTATTTCTACAGCCGGTCATATGGTTAAAATGGGAAGAGGATTCTTGAAACATGATATAGAAAATAGCAAGAATGTGGCAGTAATAGGAGCTGATTTATATAAAAAACTTTTTCCCAAAAAAAATAATCCCATAGATAAAATAATTTCTTTAGCCTCAGGAAAGTACTCTGTTATAGGTGTACTGGAGGAAAAAGGCACAGGATTTGGAGGACAAAGTGATAATATTTTATTGCTTCCTGTGAGTAATGTCCGCCAGTATTTCAGCCAACCAAATATGTCGTATAAGTTAGAGGTGAAAGCAAACAATCCTACCCAGGTAGAAGCCGCGATAAGCGAGGCAACGGGAGTTTTTCGTTTGGTAAGGAGGTTAAAGACAGTGGACGAAAATAACTTTAATATCACAAAAAGCGATAATCTTTCGAGAATGTTGATTGGTAACCTTAAGAACGTCAAGATTATTGCCAATGTAATTGGTTTTATTACCTTATTTGGTGCGGCTATTGGTTTGATGAATATTATGCTCGTAGCTGTTGCTGAGCGTACGCGTGAAATTGGCATCCGGAAGGCTATAGGAGCCACTAAGAGAGTGATACGTAATCAGTTCCTAATGGAATCGATTACTATTGGTGTGCTGGGAGGTGCAGGAGGTGTGATACTG
Source organism: Saccharicrinis sp. (assembly GCA_041584155.1). Lineage (GTDB taxonomy): Bacteria > Bacteroidota > Bacteroidia > Bacteroidales > Marinilabiliaceae > Saccharicrinis. The sequence continues at coordinate 1,414 of JBFHEL010000145.1, read as the reverse complement.
GGGATTTTGGTGGGGAATATTTTATCTATCGTGCTGAATTCTGGATTTATCATTCCCTGGAACTGGATAGGAATCAGTATATTTATCTGCCTTTTGGTTGGGCTTCTGTCTGGTCTGATGCCGGCTATTAAGGCATCCAACCTTGAGCCAATTGAGTCGTTACGATACGAGTAAGTTTTATCTATTTCTTTACTTTTTATGCAGAGCGAATTTAAAAGACTGCTGTTTAAATATAAATTCTTCATCATAGCTGCTTTGTTAATGACTATTGGCATAGTGATTTATATTAATCATACATATGCTATATCAGGTAATAAAGTCCATGTGGTGGTTTGTAACAGCAATCAGGTCGATTCTATTTATGCCATTACTGATAGTGTGGTTTTGCCGGTCTTGTATCAGCATGTTCCCGATTTATCCCAGCTACATTATAAAGAACGAATGCAGAAGTTTATTGATATGATGCTGCCTTCTGTGTTGATGGCATCTGAAAAAATGAATAACAAACGAGAAAAGATATTGGCAATAAATGCAATGGTAAATAAAGGAGTGGCCTCCATATCTGATTCTTTGTATTTGCAACAGATTAAGGTGGATTATAAGACGGATGATGTGAATGAAATAATTAAACGATTGCATCCGCATCAACCTTCTATCATCATTGCACAAGCTGCTGTTGAAAGTGGTTGGGCGACTTCGAGATTTTGTCGTGAAGGAAATAACATTTTTGGAATTTGGTCGTATAACAAAGCTGAAAAAAGAATGAAGGCCAGTGGATCGCGTGGAGAACGCAATGTGTATTTGCGACGTTACGATTCCTTGTTTGAGTCAGTATATGATTATTTAGAAACGATTGCCCATGCTAATGCTTATAGGGAATTCAGAGAGGCACGTTTGTATTCGGATAATCCCTACCGGTTAATATGGTATCTATATAATTATTCTGAAAAGCGATATGAATATGTTCATATGCTTCGTAATGTGATGGAATTTAATGATTTGCATATGTATGACAGCTATCGTCTGGCAAAAATAAAGAGGAAGGATAAGGTTTGGCAAGAGTTATTGGACTAAGCTCATGATCTTTACTTGGGTGATTATGTATATACGTATCATTTTTTGTCCCATCTCAGGATCATAATTGATTAAAAATCAGAGTGAATAACTTCAAATAGGGATATGAAATGAGCGTGAGGGTAACTTCTTACACAGCCTGTCCTGCCTGAGCCGGATAAGGATAGTATCCTGAGGAGTTCTCCAAATAAATTAAGGGTAGCCTATGTGGCCATTGAAAATTAAATTTAAACACATGAAAAAGATTAGTATAGTCATCCTGTTGTTGTTTGTTGTTGTTTTTGTGGGGAATTGGATATATGGTAACCGTGCTGGAGTGAAGTTGGATAATCGCTTGAAG
>JBFHEL010000144.1:0-9448 GCA_041584155.1 Saccharicrinis sp. | reverse complement strand
CAATCAAAAACATTAAATTGTGTAATAAAATATTGAGCACTTATTTTGATTTTTTCACAAAACAACTACATTTGCGTAGCAATAAAAATTAATAAATCCATGTCGAATAAGGAAAAACAATATGCTACGGAAACTAGCATGGAAAACGTTGAACATGCGTTGAGTAAAAGCGAGCAATTCATTGAAGATAACCAGAAAATGTTAACCATAATAATGTTTGCCATTATTATAATAGTTGGTGGATACTGGGGAACTAAAAAATTGTACATCTTGCCTCAAGCCAACGAAGCCAAACAAATGATGTTTTATGCACAGAACTATTTTGAAAAAGATAGTTTTAATCTGGCTTTAAATGGTGATGGGATGAATATGGGCTTTCTGGAGATAGCTGATGATTATAGCATAACCAAACCCGGAAAACTGGCTAAATATTATGCCGGAGTTTCTTTTTTACACCTGGGTCAGTTTGACGAGGCCATTGATTACTTAAGTGGTTTTTCTTGTGATGATGAACTTTTAGAGGCTACAGCTAAAGGGGCCCTGGGAGATGCTTATCTTGAAAATGGTGATGTTGATGCAGCTATCCGTAATTATAAAGACGCCTCAGCTGTTGACAATGATGTGATTGCACCTACCTATCTGTTAAAACTTGGATTGGTTTATGAAGATCAAAAAGATTATGCAAAAGCAATGGAAAGCTATCAGGTGATTAAAGACAAGTACACAAGCAGTACCGAAAGTCGTACAATTGATAAATATATAACCAGAGCAGAACAACTGGCTAAAAAATAACGACTGAACAAAATTAATGTAAAAGAGGTTGTCAATATTGGCAACCTCTTTTATTTTTGCACCATAAAATAAAATAATATGGCAACTAGTTTAAAAAACCTGTCGGATTACGACAAAAGCAAAATGCCTTCGGCAGCTAATATGAAATTTGGTATTGTTGTGGCTGAATGGAATGAAGAAATAACCGAAGCTTTGTATCAGGGAGCATACAATACCTTAATTGAAAATGGAGCAAATCCTGATAATATTATTAAGAAATATGTACCCGGAAGCTTTGAGCTTACCAAAGGGGGTAAATTTATGGCCGAATACACCGATGTGGATGCAGTGATATGCCTGGGTTGCGTGATACAAGGAGATACCCCTCATTTTGATTTTGTATGCAATGGGGTTACCCAAGGTATGACTCAATTAAATTTAGATTATTCTATACCTTTTATTTTTGGCTTACTCACCACACTTAACTTACAGCAAGCCAAGGACAGAGCAGGTGGTAAGCACGGAAACAAAGGGGATGAAGCAGCTATTACTGCAATAAAAATGATAAAAATGGGTTGGAGTTTAAAAAAATAAATTCTACATTTGCATCCGCAATTGGGGAGATACCAAAGTGGCCAACTGGGGCGGACTGTAACTCCGCTGACTTTCGTCTTCGTAGGTTCGAATCCTGCTCTCCCCACTAAAACAGAAAAGTCTGTTTTTTTTGAATATTGCCAATATAGCTCAGTTGGCTAGAGCAGCTGATTTGTAATCAGCAGGTCGTGGGTTCGAGTCCCTCTATTGGCTCATTAAGACACAAAAATATTCATAAAATTATAAGCGAAAGTAGCTCAGCTGATAGAGCATTAGCCTTCCAAGCTAAGGGTCGCGGGTTTGATCCCCGTCTTTCGCTCAAAAAAACCATTCGATGAATTTCGGATGGTTTTTTTTGTTTTACCACCTCCTGCTTCCTTTGGATATTCAAGGTTTCAAGGTTAAAGGGAATAAGAGGAAAGGATAAAGTAAAAAGGTTAAAGTGTAAAGGATAAAGTAAAGAGGTATTTTGCTATTTGAACAATACCAATCTATTTAAATGATAAAAACTCCAAGATTGTACTTTCGGCCTCAGAAATGCAGAAAGGGAATCCATAACTGCAATATTCTATGGAATCTTTCAATGCAAAATCAAGCAATTCAGAGTATGATAGGCTCTAAAGGCAAGGAAGGGTTATCCAAAAAATAAATATCCTATAATGATAGCGGCAATAATACCTGTTAAATCGGCTATTAAACCGCAACCAATGGCATGTCGGGTTTTTTTAATACCCACCGAACCAAAATATACAGCTATAATATAAAAAGTAGTATCTGTAGCTCCCTGAACTGTAGAAGCAAGTTTAGCAGCGAAAGAATCTACAGAAAAAGTATTAAACGTTTCAATCATCATTCCCCGGGCACCACTACCACTTAAGGGTTTCATTAAAGCAGTAGGTAAGGCATCCACAAAACGGGTATCAAGTCCTATAAAAACACAAAAGGACTTCACACCGTCAATAATAAAATCCATTGCGCCCGAAGTACGAAAAAGACCAATAGCTACTAGAATAGCTACCAGATAAGGGATGATCTTAATAGCTATTTGAAAACCATCCTTTGCACCCTCAATAAAGGCTTCATACACATTTACTCTTTTTCGGATGGCGGCCAATAAAAAAGTTATAATAATGGAGAACAAAATTATATTTGAAGCGACCAACGAGATGGTTTTTATTTGGTCTTTAGGCAGGTTCGACAACCAATAGATTAACCCACATATGACGGCTGTAAGTCCACCCAGATAACCAATGATTACCTTATCGAGTAACTTAATCTTTTGGACAAAAGCAACAGACAGGATACCTGCCAGGGTAGAGAAAAAGGTAGCCAGTAAAATGGGTATAAATATATCTGCCGGATTTTCTGCACCAAATTGAGCCCGGTACACCATAATACTTACAGGTATTAGTGTCAGCCCGGAAGTATTTAAAACCAGAAACATGATTTGCGCATTACTCGCCGTATCCTTTGACTTATTCTCTGCCTGCAGCTCCTTCATGGCTTTTAAACCCATAGGTGTGGCAGCATTATCAAGGCCTAACATATTGGCTGATAAATTCATCATGATGGTTCCAAAAACCGGATGATTCTTTGGCAAACTGGGAAACAGACGATTGAAGAGTGGTCCTATTAGTCTAGAAAGCACAGATACAACCCCACCCTTTTCACCAATCTTCATAAACCCTAACCATAACGAAAGAACGCCTGTTAATCCTAAGGAAATTTCGAAACCTGTTTTGGCATTAACAAAAGTAGAATTCATCAACTCAGGAAATATTTCCATATCTCCCATGAAAATCAATCGTGCCAGGGCAACAACAAAAGCAATCAAAAAAAAGGCAATCCAGATATAATTTAAAACCATAGTATTTCAATATAGAAGCAATGATTGACAGATGACAACTACGCTTTAGAGGCGTTAGCGGCAATTTACACAAGACCGGAAATTAATACCTTAAATCAAAGCCCGTACAATCTGTAATTCACACAATTAAAAATAACAGCTAAAATAGTTAAAGCATTTCTCTTCACCTATACAATTAGTAGCTATAAAAACAATTAAAAAGATCTTTTTACTGAATCATCTCCTTTGTATTTTTCATGAGGGGCTCCAAATTCTTTACAGCTCACCTTATCCATCGCCACTTCCCAAATTTTAACATTACGGATAGCCGGATCAGAATAGGTGAATTTCTTATCGGAATATTGTTCCATAATAATATTCAACGCTTCCTCTTTTTTAGCAAAGTCTTCCTGAAATTTCACCTTTCCCCAGGCAACAACGCTCTTTGATTTCATACGATAACTACAGGCCACCTCAGGATGCTGAAACACCAGTTCGTGATCCATACTAAAGGTAACGCATATATTACTATTCCTATTAAGGATATCAATAATTCTTCCTTCCGGTGCCGAATGGAGATATATAATATTGTCTTTAAAACCAAAATTCATAGGAAGGACATAGGGCATATCGCCATCTACTACCCCAATAAAACAAACATCACATTGCTTGATGATCTCTTCAATTCTTTCGCTATTTAAATGTTCTACAGTTTTCATAGGCTTTGTTATATGAGTATATGAAAGATTATTATACAATTGTTCTATTCCCTAATTCCTTGGCTAAGACTCTTTTGATAGAGTGAATTCTGGATAGTTTATTCATTAACAGATTTATTTGTTCCACATCATCCTGACTTACAAGACTTAGCTCCTTGGCATATTTATCATATAACCACTTAATCTTGTGTATTTTTAATTCATAAACCAACTTGGGTACATGAGACATCAGATACAATTCCTCATCTAATGGTTTAGGACAATTTTCTTTATATTTACGCGTAACGGTTTCCTCTTTACTCAATAAGTCAGAAGTCAACTGACTGACTTCAGGATCCTGGTTGCCTGTAAAATATTTCAGCGCTTCAAAACCAGGCTTATTACAGTTCTCATCATACAACTTATATATCTTATTAAAAAGAGGGTTTAAACTTTCCAATTCATCTTCCTTTAACTGAGCAATAATATAGTCACCTACTCTGGGATATTCCGATGATTCTTCTGATTCGTCAGGCTCGCACAAGGGCTTATCGCCATATTTTACAATATATTTTACCAGTTCCCGCTCCTCATTTTCAAAAGGATTTTGCGATGAGAATGTAGTATTGGCGATATCAGGATTAGGTTTTGGAGCAGATGCGCTAAAGCTGGGCTGGTTATTTTTATAACCCTCATCCTGCCGATGCCTGCGAGTCAGTTTTCCTATTTCATCGTACAAAACCTGTTCTCTAACCTGCATCAAGGTACTACACTCTTTTACATACTCTCCCCTGACAATATTATCGGGTATAACAGATATTGTTTTAACTATATCCTGCAGTAGTTGTGCTCGTTTCACCGGATCGTTCTTGGCATCTTTTAACAGCAGACCTGTTTTAAACTTAATAAAGTCACCTTCGTTTTGATCAATATAATCCTGTAGTTCCTGAGTATTTCGGTTTTTAGAAAAGGAGTCAGGGTCTTCACCCTCAGGCAACAGTAGCACCTTTACATTCATGCCTTGCTCCAATACCAAATCAATTCCTCTCAATGAAGCTTTAATACCAGCCGGGTCACCATCATATATAATGGTAATATTGGGGGTAAAACGCGCTATCAACCTAATCTGATCCACAGTAAGAGAGGTACCTGAGGAAGCCACCACATTTATAATGCCCGCCTGATGAAAAGAAATCACATCAGTATACCCCTCTACCAGATAGCAACGGTCTTTTCGTGTAATTTCCTGTTTAGCATGATAAATACCATAGAGAATTTTACTTTTATGGTATATTTCTGATTCGGGAGAATTGAGATATTTAGCAGTCTTTGAATCGGTTTTTAATATACGTCCACCAAAAGCAGTAGCCTTACCCGAGATGCTATGAATAGGAAAAATAACCCGTCCCCGAAAGCGATCGGCTTTATAATTATCCCTAACAATGGTTAATCCTGTTTTCTCCAAAAACTCAAGCTTAAAACTATTTTTTAAAGCCTCGTCGGTTAAAGCCGACCTGTCTTCGGGAGAATAACCTAATTCAAATTTTTCGATGATATCATCCCTAAATCCTCTTTGTCGCAGATACTGTAATCCAACCGATCTACCTTCATCGGAATGTAGAAGTGCTTTGCTGAAGAATTTCCGGGCAAAACCTGAAACAGCCATCATACTCTCACGATCATTCTTAACCTGTTGTTGTTCAGGACTCAGCTCAACCTCTTCAATATGAATATGAAACTTCTTACCCAGTTGTTTGATGGCATCAATAAAGGAAATCTGTTCAACATCCATTAAAAAATTAACAGCATTACCTCCCTTACCACATCCAAAACATTTGTATATTCCCTTATGTGGCGAAACAGTAAAGGAAGGCGTTTTTTCATTATGAAAAGGGCAATTACCAATGTAATTTATCCCCCTTCGACGCAACGAAACAAAATCCGACACCACCTCAACAATTTGTGCCTGAGAAGTTTCTACAATCCTATCTACCGTACCTTGGTCTATCATTCAAATTTTATTATCATTTTTTGTGAAACACAAAGATACAAATTGATTATAGAAAAACGGATGAAGTGAATTTTAGAATAGATATTTTTAACGCATATTCTGTTCTGCCCACCACGATGAGAAGAAACAGATTAAAAAACTGGATTACGGAAATACCATAGTAAAAACAGCCCCTTTATTTTTATCAGACTGTACTTTTAACCATCCCCCATGTAAACGCATAATCTGACGAGACAAGCTCAAACCAATCCCACTTCCATTTTCTTTTGTTGTATAAAACGGTATAAATATCTCGTCTATTATTTCTTCATCAATACCAGGGCCATTATCTTTTACACTAACAAAAGTCTGGTCATTATCATTTATCCCCACTTCCAGTACCACCAAAGGGTTTACATGATTTTCTGAAGCCTGAATAGCATTTTTAATCAAATTAGAAACAACCTGGGTAATGAGCTCTTTATCTGCCTCTACGTGCAGGCTTTTATACTGTTCAATACAGTTAATCTCTATGCTTACTCCATTGGCTTGAAGAATTAATAAATTATTTTCAAGAAAAGGGACTAAAGCAAAAGCTTCCTTTTTAGGTTTAGGTAGTTTCATTAAACTTCTATAGGATTCCACAAAATGTATCAATCCTGTGCCTTGTTCTTTTATCACATCTAAACCACGTATAGTTGTTGCAATCATTTTGTCATTCACCTCAGATTGAGCTATAGCAGTATTATTAGTACAGTACATGGAACTCAAGGTTTCAGACAAGGAAGTAATAGGCGCAATGGCATTCATAATCTCATGGGTCAGTACCCGAATCAATTTCATCCAGGAATCCACCTCATTGTCATTAAGCTCCTTATCCACATCCTGCACCGCCACCAACTTCATATTTTCATTTCCATTATGAAAAACAATGGCCTTTATCAACACCTTATTCTTCTGATCAACAACAGGTATTTGTATAAGTTTTTGTTCCTTATGCTTAATAATTTGAAGGGTATGAAACAAATCACCGCCTATTTTATTCAATTGACTGATATGAGTTAAATGGTCCAATCCTATCAACTGAAGAAACCGGCTATTGGCATGTACAATAAAACCTTGTTCGTTATACGACACAACCCCTGTACCAATATGTTCAATCAATGCTCTAAAGTATTGTTCCTGCTGTGCATTGGTCATCAAGGCTTTTTGCAGTTTTTCATTCACCCGATTCAAATTATTATTTAATTCATCAAGAATCTTACTCCTTCGCTTAATGGCATAAACAGAACTAAAGTCCTCATTAAGGATGGCTTCGAAAAAATAGTTAACCTGATGATTAATCGCATTAATATAACGACACAGACTAATAATAGCATATATAATAGAAGCAACACAAAAAAATCCCCAGACAAAATGGTGGGTTCCGAAAAACAAAACGCCACTAATAAAGGATAAAAAACTAATCAAAGAGATACGTAAAACGATTTGAAACAAAAAAGATCTTATCATGACAAACCGAATTTTCTCATTTTATTATACAGTGTTTGACGGGTAATACCTAATTCATTGGCCGCAGCAGAAACATTTCCAGGATTTTTATCCAATGCTTCATAAATTAAGTTTTTCTCCATCATTTCAATATTCAACGAAGCTGAATCATCAACCTTGATATTAGCAGGCTTTAAATAAAAATCACTGGCCTCAAGAACCGGGTAGTCAGCCAAAATAACAGCCTTTTCGCAACAATGTTCCAATTCCCTGATATTTCCAGGCCAGGCATATTTAAGCAATTTATCCTGAGCCTTTTTATGTAATTGGGGACTTGGCTTATTATATTTACAAGCGAATTTCTGCAGAAAGAAATCTGCCAGAAGTAAGATATCGTTCCCTCTATCTCTTAAGGGTGGAACTTCAATTTGTATGGTATTAATACGGTATAATAAATCTTCGCGAAAGGCACCTTCATCTACCATCTTAGGCAAGTTTTTATTGGTAGCGCAAACCAGACGAATATCTATTTGACTAGGTTTGTGAGCACCCAGTCTACAAATTTCTCTATTTTGCAAAACCGACAATAATTTAGCCTGCAAATGAAAAGGTAGATTTCCTATTTCATCAAGAAAAAGCGTCCCCTGATGGGCCACTTCAAATTTTCCGGTACGCGATTCCCTGGCATCTGTAAAGGCACCTTTCACATGACCAAACAATTCGCTTTCGAACAATGTTTCGGCAATGGCACCCATATCCACAGACACTAACACTTCATTATGACGCTTAGACAGACGATGAATTTCCCTTGCAATTAATTCTTTCCCAGTCCCATTTTCTCCGGTAATCAACACATTGGTGTCGGTTACCGCTACTTTTTTCACCAATCGAAGTACTTCCAGCAACTCAGGGGAAGAACCAACAATAAATTTATCATCTTTATTGAGCGCACGCTTTAATTCTTTTTGCCTTATCTTAAGTTCACCAACTTCTCTTCTGGATAAGCTTAATTGAATAGCCGACTGAACAGTAGCTAAGAGCTTTGCATTTTCCCAAGGCTTAAGTACAAAATCAGTTGCTCCCTTTTTTAAGGCATTAACTGCTAATTCCACATCGCCATAAGCAGTAATATGAACAACGGAAATAGTAGGATATTTTTCTTTAATCTCCTGCAACCAAAACAGTCCTTCGTTACCGGTATTAGCCAGCGACTTAAAATTCATATCCAATAAAACAAGATGATATTCTAATAACCTAAGTTCTGACATGATTTGATTCGGACTCGATAAACATTTCACATGCTCATATTGAGGAGTTAAAAGTATATCCAAGGCACTTAATATACTTTTGTTATCATCTACTATTAAAATATTTCCTTTAAGCATTCATTTAGTTTTAGGGTAATTACATAAAAAAGAAAACAATCAAATCAGTGTTAACTCAATTTTTACTGCTTACTATTAAATAGCGCATTAAAGATATTGCAAGCAAACATAAAAACACAAATACTGTAAAAAATATTAACAGTATATACGCATTTATTTTACATTACAATGATATTATATACTATTTATTCACGTATAAATCTCGTTTTCAATATTCTGAAAATTATTTTATAAACATAAACAATTGCATAAAAATTAAATTTTAACTAAGTTTATAGTTTACAAGTAAATTGAAATATTAAAAATTAAACCACTTAAAATGAAACGATTTTCCTATGGCTTCCTTCCAGCCTTCGTCATTTTATTTACCCTGAATATTTATGCAGGTAATAAAGACGACGAAAAAGCACCTTTAGATCCTGAGATTATATGCGGGAAACTAGACAACGGCTTTACTTATTACATTCGTAAAAACCAGTTACCTCCCGAAAGAGCTTATATGTATTTATTGGTAAATGCAGGCGCAATGAACGAAACCCCTGAGCAAAATGGTCTGGCACACTTTTGTGAACATATGGCATTTAACGGCACAGAAAACTACCCAGGTCATGATTTACGTAAATATCTGGAATCGAGAGGTATGTCCTTTGGCGGAGGTTTTAATGCATATACT
>JBFHEL010000143.1:0-9481 GCA_041584155.1 Saccharicrinis sp. | reverse complement strand
AACAAATAATGATTGATTTCCCGTAATAAAAATATAAAAGAACAAAGCACTATTCCAAAATATCAAATGAAACCTAAATGACCTGAATACCCTTGTAAACCAAATTTTAAGTTTTTCTTTTAAGAACATCGTCTTCTTTTTTAAACCATTACTAAGCTAAAACATAAGGTATGTTAGCTGACTTTTGAGTCATACTGCAATATGCAGAATTGGGTTTCAAGAGTGACTAAGAAGTTATCAACAAAAAAAGCCGCTTGAATTATATCAAGCGGCTTTAAATCAAATATCTGAAATGAATTAAATCAAATCAATACTACGTTTTACAAAATTAGTTAATGCTTCACCCTTAAGCATATTATTGGACAGCAAAGCCAGGTCAATCAACTGAGAAACCAACTTATTGTCGTTACTAAAGCTGCTGAGTACATCTTTTTTCTTGGCATTCAATTCACTAATTTTTTTATCCACATCTACCAATTCATCTTTTTGAGCCTGAGGAACTTCTTCGTCCTTTTTACCCTCTTTGGCTTTTTCAAGCTCCTGACGTTTTCCGTTCAAGCTCTCAATTTTATTTCTTAATGAATTAACCTGCTCACCTACTTTTTCGTTTTTATCGGCTAAGATACGCTCAACTAAAGGATGGTTCTCGTTCACCACTAACTGGTAACTATCCGGCATTTCTCCATAAAAGCTCATACCTCCACCCTGCATGGCACTCATCTCTTTCATACGACGCATAAACTCCTGTTGAGTAATCATGGCAGGGTTACTCTCAGCTCCTAATGCCTCAAACGCCACAATAAAATTCATTTTATTACTATTGGGAACTTTTGCAGTAAACACCGAGGTTAAATCATCTTTATCTGCAGCCGATAGAGATGATTCAATCGTATTTTCCTTTGGTATAAGTTTTTCAACCACATCACCATCTACACGCACAAAACGAGATTTCTCAAATTTCTGCTCTAGATGATTAATAAAGTGGGTATCCAACTGACCATCCATCACTAATACATCATAACCCTTAGCTTTAGCACCTTCAATAAAACTATGTTGCTCTTCTGCATTTGTTGTATACAAATATACCAATTGCTTATCTTTATCTGTCTGGTTTTCTTTTATAACCTCCTTATATTCATCAAAAGTAAAATACTTTCCATCTGTATTCTTAAACAAAGTAAATTTCTGAGCTTTGTCATAAAACTTTTCCTCAGTCAACATACCGTATTCGATAAATAATTTCAAGGAATCCCATTTACTTTCGAATCCTTTTCTATCTGCTTTAAAAATTTCAGCCAAACGATCAGCTACTTTTTTTGTAATATGATTCGAAATCTTTTTCACATTACCATCTGCCTGCAAATATGAACGGGAAACATTCAATGGGATATCCGGAGAATCTAATACCCCATGCAACAGAGTCAAAAATTCAGGAACAATATTCTCAACAGAATCAGTAATGAACACCTGATTACTATATAATTGAATTTTATTTTTTTGAACCTCTACATTTTTCTTAATCTTAGGGAAATAAAGAATACCTGTCAGGTTAAAAGGATAATCCACATTTAAATGAATATTAAAAATAGGCTCTTCACTCATAGGATATAAATCCTGATAGAACTTATTATAATCCTCATCTTTTAAATCAGCCGGTTTCTTAGTCCACAAAGGATTGGTATCATTTACCACATTATCCTCTTCCAACTCCACCTCTTTACCATCTTTCCACTCTGTCTTTTTACCAAAAGTTACTTCTATAGGTAAGAAACGACAATACTTATTTAACAAACGGGTGATTTCTGCTTTTTCAAGGAATTGCTGATTCTCGTCATCAATATGTAAAACGATATCAGTACCCCTGTCTGTTTTTTCTATGTTTTCCAGCGTAAATTCAGGACTTCCATCACACATCCACTGTACAGCCTGGGCTCCTTCTTTATGCGACAAAGTACGAATCTCTACTTTTTTAGCCACCATAAATGAGGAATAAAATCCTAATCCAAAATGGCCAATAATAGCATTGGCATCGTTTTTATACTTATCGAGAAATTCTTCAGCTCCGGAAAAGGCAATCTGATTAATATACTTATCAATCTCCTCTGCTGTCATACCTATCCCTCTGTCTGAGATAGTCAATGTTTTCGCTTTTTGATCAATTGAAACCTTAACTTTCAACTCTCCTAAATCACCTTTATACTCACCAACACTCGATAGTGTTTTTATTTTCTGTGTCGCATCAACGGCATTTGAAACCAGCTCTCTTAGGAAAATTTCATGATCTGAATAAAGGAATTTTTTAATGATGGGGAATATATTTTCACTTGTTACCCCAATATGACCCTTTGACATAGTATTTTTAGTTTTTATGATTAAACATTTTTTCGATTGCATCTTTTCAAATGATGTGCCAACTCACAAGAAATGACAGATAGGCAGAAAGTGTGACAGAATATCCCTGTTTTAACCACATAATATGGTAAAAGAGTCATAGTTTTACATAGACCTGTTATCAAAATGATTTAATGGTAAACACATTCGATAAGTATAATAGGATGAACCATTCTAATCATGTCTTCCTAATCCAAAATACCGCTAACAGCCATCTTATTCCTTTACAATAAATACAGATCATATTTTAACCTGCACAATCCTGTTAGCGACAAATAACTACTAAACAACAACATACATTTTATTATAAAATGAACAAAATCAGCTATTCAAGGTTTAATACTAACAAGGAATTATTCTCATTTAGGATTTAATATGAATTTAAAGGACATCAAGACAAAGTTATCCAACGCAGGATTAAAAGCCACTCCGCAACGGCTGTTTATTTTGGATGCTCTGTATACCTTAAACAATCATCCTACAGCCGATAAACTTATCGAACATATTAGAAAAACGCATCCTACCATTGCCACCGGAACTGTTTACAACACTCTGGATACTTTGGTAGATAAAAACCTGATTAAACGGGTAAAAACCGATAGGGACATTATGCGCTACGATGGGATAATTGACCAACATCATCACCTGTATTGCAGCGAATGTGATTTAATTGAAGACTACAAAGATGAGGGACTGGATAAGATTTTAGATAAATATTTTAAAAAGAAAAAATTGAAAGGGTTTCATATCGAAGATATTGTTCTTCAAATACGGGGAACATTTGATAAATGTTAAGTATTAACCATCTTTAAAATTTACTAAAATGGAACAAAATCAAGGACAAGAAGTATTTAGTTTACCCCGAATTGGTGATCCGGCACCTGAATTTACTGCTGTGACCACTCAAGGTGAGATTAATTTCCCTGCTGATTATAAGGGGAAATGGGTTATCCTTTTTAGTCACCCTGCAGACTTTACACCTGTATGTACTTCTGAATTTATGACCTTCGCCAATCTTGAAGATAAGTTTCTCAAAGCCAACTGTAAACTAGTAGGCTTATCTGTGGACGGTTTATACAGTCATATTGCATGGCTACGTACCATTAAGGAAAAAATTGAATACAAAGGCATGAAGGATATTGAAGTTACCTTCCCTTTGATTGAAGATATTACCATGAATGTAGCAAGAAAATATGGCATGATCCAACCTAATGAAGACACCACCAAGGCGGTAAGAGCTGTTTTCTTTATCGACCCTAATGGAATAGTACGTGCCATGATTTATTACCCATTGAGTCTTGGTAGAAATTTTGATGAAATTTACCGTGCATTAATCGCCATGCAAACCGCTGATGAATTTGGTATTGCCACACCGGCAGACTGGCAACCTGGCGATGATGTGATTATAGGTCCTGCGGGTTCGTGCGGAACAGCAAAAGAACGTATGGAGGATAGCGAAATTGATTGCAAAGACTGGTTCTTCTGTACTAAAAAAATGGATAAGGATATGATTTTAAATAGAATTCTTAAGAAATAAAAATTACTCACATCAACTAATCCTGACAGGCAGGCACGTAAACTCACATTCATTTGCGGCCTGCTTTTTTTATCATCAGTTAATTCATACTAACACATAACCCTACCTTCCCAAGGTAAAATGCATCTTATAAATATAACAGATAAGTCACACAATTGTGTCCTAAAGATATTTATCAAGGCCTCATCCTTCTACAATTTTACATTTCAAACTCTATTTTTACCATTTTAATAAACAATTCTTGAGAGAATATAAACTTCTAAATAAATTTGTTTTATAAAAACTTAAACAAAAGAATCTGATGCATATTACCCTGGCAAATGAATTCAAGACACTTAAATCTTTTGCATTAAACCTAAAAGAGCATTTCGAAACAGAAGGAGATTTCCTAAAAAAAGGACGAAATCAAATTAAAGTTATTGAAACAAACAATACCCGGGTATGCATTAAAAAGTTTGGAAAACCAACCCTGTTAAACATTCTGGTTTATTCATTCATTCGAAAAAGCAAAGCAGAGCGATCCTATCTGTGCGCACAAAACTTTTTAAAACTAGGCATACACACCCCTCGTCCTATCGGTTTTATTGAACAATATAACCGATTGAATATCCTCACCCAATCATATTATCTGTGCGAATATGAAGACTCTTTATTTACCATGTCGGAAGTTTTTAATCAGAATATCCCAAATAGAGAACAAATCATCAAAGAATTTATTGATTTTGCCGTAGACAAACTTCATAACAATGGCATCTTTCATAGGGACTTTAACGGAGCCAACACTATGGTGAGCCAACTGCCAGATGGCAGCTATTCATTTTCTATTGTAGATTTAAACCGAGTGCGTTTTAATAGAAAAATGGGATATAAAAATTCACTTCGTCACCTAAAAGGTCTTTGTGCTAATCCATATGCCTTAACTTTAATAGGCCAATATTATGCACAAAAACTCCATAAAGATCCCACAAATACCTCACTTGAACTTATTGCCATTAAATATGCAGCCCTAAGAAAAAGAAAGGTAGAAAAGAAAATATTAAATTCTATCAAACATATAGTCCAATCGCCTAAAGTTTTGGCAAGATAAATAAACAAGCCTCCTCTACAATAAGTAGAAGAGGCTTTTGGTTTAGATTAGTGTATAAATCTCTACACTATTAAATGGCAGAACTACCTCTCTCTTCGGTGCGGATGCGGATACATTGCTCAAGGGGTGTTACAAATATCTTTCCATCACCTACTTCTCTTATATAAACGTTATATGATTTTGTGGCCAAAAAACAGAGATATATTTTACTAGTGAAAAATTATAAGTAAATTACATAATTAACATACTTACTATTAAAAACCTTATCTATTAACTATAGCTCCATCCAATAACGAACGTATCAAATGAGATATCAAGGACTTACAAATACCAACATTACATTAAAAAAAAAATAATATAAATTTAAACAAACAACTTGTTTACATTATTTAATAATAATACTTTTATCGCTTTAAATTTTATAATCATAAACAAAACTTAAAATGAAAAAAGTATTTATTCTTTTTGCATTAATTCTTGGAATTTCTGCAGCTACTTCAACAATGAGTGCATCGTACAAAATTAACGATTCAGCGATTGAGACACTTTTCAATAACGCAGAAACAGGTACAATGAGCATTATGTTTAACGGCTTAGGAGAGGCAACAAATGCACCACAAGCTGCAGTTACAGAAAAAAGTGCTGCTGCAGCACTTATTATCGACTTCTTTTTAGGAGGTTTAGGTATTCACCGTTTTTACTTAGGTACAAAAGTTATGACTGGATTAGGTTATATCTTAACCTGTGGTGGTATCTTTGGATTAGTTCCTCTTGTTGACTTAATTGTTATCGCTATTAACTTTGATGACATTTCACAATACGTTGACAATCCTAAATTCTTTATGTGGTAATTTTCCTACAACATAAAATTAACTTAACAGGCTGTTCATACAGCCTGTTTTTATTTTAAACCTTTTCTTTATGAAAAAAATATTTTTTTTTGTCACTTTAGTTATATTTTGTAAACTAACTATTGCTCAAAACTACAACAATTTGATTTCCGTTGATGTAAAATACCAGGCATTAAAAATGGGCAAGCTTTTTACTATCGAAAATACCACACTTTACGACGGAAGAAAAGAAGAAATCATATGCTATTACAATAATCCAACAGAATTTTATAAAACAATTAATTCCAAAGGTGAAATAACAATTTACATGCCTAAAGAAAATACAGTTTCTTTTTCTCACAACACACATTATTCAAGTAAAAATGAGTTAGTATATTATTTTGTCTCAAATAAAACTGAAGATTTAGGATTAAAAAATGAAGGTTTTACTATAAAGAATTCAAAATATGAAGGTGATAATCTAATCGTAACATGGGAATCTCCTATTAACATAACTACTGTTAAGGAAGTAGATATTGTTTACGAGAATATGGTACCTATCTATAGCGAATATCGAGATATCAAAAATAATGTAATTCGAAAAACTTATTATTATGAATACTACCAAGGTAGTTTCTTTAATTTACCTCAAAAAATCACAGAAATATCTTATACCCCATCAAATGATTCCATCATAAAAAGAACCAGTATTTCAAACATTAAACTAGGAAACGAAGTAGATGAAAGATTATTTAAATTTGACATACCAGCAGACGCAGATCATATCGAATAAAAAAACTATCGTCATTAGTTTATTTCTACTGATATCAAATATATTATGCGCTCAAAAAAAAGTAGAAATCACTAAAAACAACGATATAGAAATTGTAAATACACAATTAAATACTGAAATTAATAATACTCAAAAAATATATTCCCGCAAAAGAGAGTTTTATCTTAAAGGGGAACCGTTTAAGAAGAAACTTAATCCTCTGAATTGGGTATTTGGCTCCTTATTATTTGCCTACCAAAGTGGATTATCAATACAATTTTCAGCCGATTGTTTATATGAGCCCTCATGTTCCAATTTTTGCAAACATTGCTTAAAAGAACATGGTCTTTTTAAAGGTATATTGCTTACCTCAGATAGATTAAGCAGATGTAACCGAATAGCTCAGTCGGATTTACATCCCATAAAATTTGACGAAGAAAAAAGAAGATTTATTGATACAGCTAAAGAATATAAATAAAGGCAAACTATTAAATATGAAAATTTTAACTTTATTATATGTTGTGTTTTTTATTAATATATTGGGCTATTCTCAAATTAATAAAGAACTTCCTTTTATTGAATATTTAATTGCAAAGGAAGAATACAGCGCTGCAATTAAGCTACTCAATTCTTACCCCAAAACCATAGACTCACTTAACGAGAATACAATTGATTCCATTAATTACCTGACTGGTTGGAGTTTATACTCTTCCAAACAGCTAGATGAATCTGTGGAATATTTTAAACAGGTGAATTTAAATTCATGTTTTTATTCAAAATCTCAGCTCTTTGCTTCTTACAACAAGGCTCACTTAAAGAATTATTCTGAAGCAATTGATCTATTAAATACATTTTTACCAAAGAACAAACAAGATTCAATTATTAAGAATTACTTAAAAAGTGGAGTATACCTATTAAATAGAGATTTCTCTAATTATAATCAATCCCAAAATGAACTTGATAAAGATTTTTATGGTATAAAAAAAGAAAATTTAATAATTAATTCAATTGCAAACGAGCTATGTACACATAAAAAGAAATCGACTGCCGTTGCCGCAATATTATCATCCATAATACCCGGGAGCGGTAAAATATATTTAGGAAAAACCGGTCAAGGAATTTCCTCCTTATTAATTGTGACAGGACTTGGATTGGTTACAGCTGAAAATTTCAATAAGCGTGGTCCTGAAAAATTTTCATCCATTCTTTTTGCTTCAGCATTTACTAGCTTTTATCTAGGTAACATATACGGAACAATTAAACTTTCTAAAATTTCAAACAAAGAATACAATTCTTATGAAGATGCTAAAATCTTGTTTAACATTCATATTCCTTTGCGTAACCTTTATAATTAATTCGCAAAACAATAATTATTCCCTAGAATATTGCCAAGAACTCTTAAATAATCATAAACACCAAGAGTGTATTATAGAGTGCGAACGAGTATTGTTTTATTCAGACTCACCTGAAGATCAAAAGAAAGCTTTATATATAAAGGGGCTTTCTTTAAAACAACAACTTAATTTTAATAAGGCTGCAGAAACTTTAAATCAAATAAGAATTACATCCATTAGCGATACCTTATTTACCGAAAAATTTTATGAGGAATCATTATGTAATTATCTGGCAGGGAATTTTGAAAATGCATTAACCAACATTAATCAATATGAATTTATTTCACACAATGAAATCACTCCCAGTAAGTTACTTTTGGTTAAAGTTCTCTGTTTAAATAGTATGTTTAAATTTGAAGAAGCAAAAAACACGACGCTAACATTGATAAAAAACAGCCATCTCGATAGTACTCTCATCGCAGATACAAAGAATTTATACAGACGTAAAAATTATCCAAGAAAAAAGAATCCTGAAACGGCAAAAAATTTATCTATGGTTATGCCTGGGTTAGGTCATATATATTCAGGTAGATGGATAGAAGGAAGTATTAGCTTTGCTTTAAATGCAGGGGCTTTAACCTTTGGTATTTATAACATATATATTAACTATTACTTTACAGGATATGTAGTAGGATTTACCTTACTTAATAAATTCCATTCCGGTGGTATGAAACGATCTTATATACTTGCTGAGACTAAAAATAAAAGAAATATAGCACACTTTAATAAACGCTTTTTAGAATTATGGGAACAAATAAACAAGCCTCCTCTACAATAAGTAGAAGAGGCTTTTGGTTTAGATTAGTGTATAAATCTCTACACTATTAAATGGCAGAACTACCTCTCTCTTCGGTGCGGATGCGGATACATTGCTCAAGGGGTGTAACAAATATCTTTCCATCACCTACTTCACCCATATGGCCATTGTGTGACTTAGCTGCTTTTATTATTGCATCTATTGTTTTTTCAACATATTCATCATTTACCGCAATTTCCAAACGCATTTTTGGCGTCAGATTAGGAAATACTTCTTTACCTCGGTAAACTTCTTTACTTATTTGATTACCATGGCCGGAAACCCGGGTTACAGTAATACGGGTAATACCTGCTTGAATCAGTGCTTCGCGCACCTGATCCAATTGATATTCTCTTATTATAGCTGTTATTAATTTCATGTTTTTAAATTTAATTTTCAATGGTCAACTAGTCTGCTGTATGATGCAGCAAACCTCGCCAAAATTAACCATACTACTCCTGCTTAGACAAGACAGATGGTATACTCAATAATTTGCTCCGAACATGCCAGTTTCAGCTGTTTAAACTATGTTTCTACGCTCTTATTATACTACTTGAATCGCCTAATCGTCAATAATTTTCCTTTTCTTCAATCAAAGACAAGTCAAGCTAAATCTTTGGTCATGCTTGTTGGCGTTTCACAATCCAACATCCGGCTATCACATTAATCTTTTT
>JBFHEL010000142.1:0-9502 GCA_041584155.1 Saccharicrinis sp. | reverse complement strand
GTGTTGGTAACAACGTGCAGGTTCGAGTCCTGTTTTGGGCACAACAAACTCCCGCTTGATTTTATTTGGCCGGGAGTTTTTGTTTTAAAATAGTTGAGTACATTCAATTATAATATTAGTTGTTATATTAATCTATATTCCTGGTTACCTTAAAAAATGATTAGAATATAAAACAACACATCTCATACTTTTGCTTAAACTCCACTTTAATTCTTTTATCAGCTGTATTAATATAATACTCATATCATTTAACTTATCTCCCTTATAAAATAAATAGGACAATCCCCGGAAGAAGAATTACAAGAAAAGGTATTCACTCCCCCATTGACTTTCGCTTTCCTGCAGACCCGCACGCAGGATTGAAGGTTAAAAGGATAAAGGAACAAGGTTAAAGTAAAGTGAAGAGGTTCATTTTACTATTTGTACAATACAAACCTATTTAAAGGATAAAGACTCCGAGATTGTACTTTCTGCCTCAGAAACGCAGACAGGGAACCCATAGCTGCAATAATCAGTTAAAAAAGGATGCTGTTTGAGCGACACAGGAGCGATACCGATTATATAATGAAATGAGCTTTATCTGCGTTTCACTGGAAAAACTCAATCATTATTACATCGGCATTACACCAAAGTTTAAAAAGGCTCATTTTATATTTGTAATCATATCACTTTCAGACTTATTCTGATTTTGCAGTATAATGGGTCGTCGAGTGCTGCAGCCAATAGCGCTTTCTCCTACCCTTCCATGATCATACGTACATATTTAAAACAAAATAAATACAATAAGATAAAAAAAATCTTATTCAGTTCATGGTATAATTTAAAAAACAACCTTCACCAATATAAAACTTACACCTACACCTTTCACTCCCTTTTTCTAACTTACGAGCCACGCTAATAGCTTTAAAAACATGACTTTACACCTAAGAAGGAGGAGTATGATTAATATCGGTGAGTTCTTATGCATTTTTTTGGGACAGGCTATGTGGCGATTGAAAATTAAACACACGAAGACAAAAATTTTAAACAGATAAAAAATATATGTAGTTCTTGTAAAATATTTTCCCTTGGTTTATTATTTTTGGTAAATGGTTAACTTCTTTAATCATGCCATGATTGATTACGAAGAGAAAATATGGATAACACATCCTATTAAAATAGAGTCTCTATTCAATTTTCTTGCAATTTCTCTCGCTATACCGT
Organism: Saccharicrinis sp.; assembly: GCA_041584155.1. Classification (GTDB taxonomy): domain Bacteria; phylum Bacteroidota; class Bacteroidia; order Bacteroidales; family Marinilabiliaceae; genus Saccharicrinis. Next base: position 8,299 of record JBFHEL010000142.1, on the reverse strand, counting down.
AAAACAGGCTAAATAGCCATAAAAATAACATATGTATCAAATGAAAAAAAATATTTTAATTGCATTGATATTGGGATTCACCAAATTAGGGTTTTCTCAGGTTGATGCCCGTTTATTCCGATATCCAGACGTAAGTGAAACTCAAATTACTTTTTCGTATGCAGGAGATATATGGGTAGTTTCGAAAGATGGCGGTGTTGCCACAAAAATAAGCTCCCCTGCCGGAGAGGAAATAATGCCAAAATTCTCACCCGATGGTAAGACCATTGCTTTTAGTGGTAATTACAATGGAAATGTAGATGTATACACCATCCCGGTGACTGGAGGATTACCTAATCGACTAAGCTGGCACGGTAGTTTTGATAGGGTTGTTGACTGGCATCCCAACGGAAAACAAGTACTTTTTGCTTCATCTCGCCAGAGTGGAAAAAACCGTTGGAATCAGTTTTATTTAACCGGACTTGAATCAGGATTACCTGAAAAGCTCCCTCTTGCATATGCCGAATTTGGTTCCTTTTCCAAAGATGGAAACACCATTGCTTTTACCGATAAATCGAGAGTATTTCGTACTTGGAAAAGATACGAAGGCGGTATGGCTCCAGATATTTGGATAATGAACCTTAATACCAAAGAAGCGGAGAAAATTGCTATTAACGATGCCAATGACGAACTCCCGATGTTAATGGGTAATAAGGTTTACTTCCTTTCCGACAGAGGAAAGGCTAAACGAGCTAACCTTTGGGTTTACGATATCATAACTAAAGAGGTAAAACAATTAACATTCTATACCGACTACGATTTACACTTCCCCTCCATGGGACCTGAGGACATTGTATATGAAGCTGGTGGTAAACTATATTTATACAACCTGAACAACGATAAAAGTACTGCGGTAAATATATCATTGATTTCTGACCAGTTGGCTATGATTCCAAAAACAGAAAGTGTAACTGCGAATATTACTAATTATTTTATCTCTCATGACGCTAAGCGAATTGCAGTGGAAGCCCGTGGTGAAATATTTTCTGTTCCTGTGGAGCATGGATATACAGCTAACCTTACTCAAACATCAGGTACAGCAGAACGTTATCCGGCATGGTCGCCAAACGGTAAATTTCTGGCCTATTGGAGCGATCAGTCAGGTGAATACCAGTTGGTATTGCATAACATGCAAAACGATACTAAAAAAACACTAAGCCAATTTAAAAATGGATACCGATACAATATCATGTGGTCTCCAGATAGCAAGAAAATGGTATTCATAGATCAGGAATTAGCCATTAAACTTCTTTTCACCGACAGCAATGAAATTGTTATTGTTGACAGTTTGCAAAGCGGAAATCAGTATACTACAGATAACTTTTTAGTCAATTGGGATAGCAATAGCGAATGGTTTACCTGGACAGCCGATTACAAAACAGACAATACCGTTATTGCCGTTTACAATGTAAACAATCGCAAAAAACACATTCTTACCAGTGGTTATTATAGCGACTACTATCCTGTTTTCTCTGCTGATGGTAAATATTTATTCTTTTCCACAAATAGGAATTTCACCCCTAAATATTCCAATTTTCAAGGAACATGGATATACAACAACCCTACTTTATTAGCAGCTATCCCACTAACAAAAGATACCGAATCTCCATTATTGTCGCGTAACGATACCGTAAAAATTATAGAAGATAAAGACTATGATGAGAAAGAAAGCAACACTAAGAAAAAGAAAGGGAAAGAAGAAGAACCTGCTTCTGATGAGAATAACAAGACCACAAAGATAGATTTTGATGGCATTGAAGAACGCATCGTCCTGCTGCCTATTAAAGCAGGAAAGTATTATTCGCTGGAAGCGGTTGAAGGAAAGCTCCTTTACTTGAGTAGAACGGAAGATGATACCAGTTTAAAATATTACGACCTAAAAGATAGAGAAGAAAAAACAATTATATCAGGCATTTCCGGATATATGTTGGCAGCGAATAGGGAGAATATTTTGGTAGTACAAGGCAAAAAAGCTGCCGTAATTTCTGCTTCTGAAAATCAAAAAATGGATAAAACTATTGATTTGAATAATATTCAAATGACAGTTAATCCAAAAGAAGAGTGGGCTCAGATTTATCGTGATGCGTGGCGTTTAGAACGTGACTTTTTCTACGACAAAAACATGCATGGTGTGGATTGGGAAGGTGTATATGAACAATATTTACCCTTGCTTAAACAATGTGCAACACGCTGGGATGTCAACTTTGTTATTGGTGAGATGATTGGCGAAATGAACTCGTCACATGCCTACAAAGGTGGCGGTGATTTTGAACAGGCACAACAAATGCCTATAGGTTACTTAGGCGCAAACTTCAAATACAACAACGGACATTATATAATTAGTCATATTGTAAAAGGAAGTCCCTGGGATGCCCAAACACGCTCTCCATTAACCGAAGCCGGTGTTAATGTGAAAGAAGGAGATTATTTACTGGCTATCAATGGCATTCCTGTTGATGTGAAAAAATCGCCTTATGCAGCCTTTGAAAATCTTGCCGGAAAATCAGTTGAACTTCTGATCAATGATAAACCTAATAAAGAAGGAGCTCGTAAAGTTGTTGTAGAAACTATAAAAAATGAATATCACCTACGTAATCTGGAATGGATTGAAAGTAAACGTAAGCGTGTTGAAGAAGCCTCCAATGATAGAGTAGGCTATATTTATGTGCCAAATACCGGAATAGATGGACAAAATGAATTGGTTAGACAGTTTATGGGGCAATGGAAAAAACAGGCGCTTATTATCGACGAACGCTGGAATAGTGGCGGTCAAATCCCCGATCGTTTTATAGAGTTACTAAACCGTCAACCATTATCATATATTGCAGGCCGGACAGGTATAGATCGTCAGGTTCCTTATGTAGCACATTTCGGACCTAAGGTAATGATGATTAATGGTTGGTCAGGTTCAGGTGGAGATGCTTTCCCCGATTACTTTCGTAAAGCTGGTTTGGGTGAATTAATTGGAACCCGCACCTGGGGAGGATTAATTGGAATTTCCGGAGCGCCTGCACTTATTGATGGTGGAAGAGTTACCGTACCAACCTTCCGTTTGTATGACCCTAACGGGCAATGGTTTCGTGAAGGTCACGGCGTAGATCCTGATATAGTGGTTGACGAAGATGCAAGTCAATTGGCAAAGGGCACTGATTCTCAACTGGAGAAAGCAATACAAGTTATTCTGGATAAATTAAAAACTGAACCTTATATTAAACCACCTCATGCCCCTTATGAAAACAGATAAAATTTAGAGATTTATAAAAACGTCTGGTTTTAAATAAACCGGACGTTTTTTTTAAATAAAATAAAGTATTCCCAACGTAATGATCCTAATATGATAGCGCCTGACAATAATTATGAATTGGTATATTGGAATAACGGATGGACATCTTTGGGTACTCAAGTTGCAAGTAACAATTATTTGGTGTTTAAAAATGTTCCTCAAAATGCACTTTACTTACTTCATAACTTAACGGAAGGTAAAGAAGAAAGAATATTTATTTATAAAGATGGAAAGCAAATATTTTATTGATTGTTTTTTGTGCAAAATATTAATTCCTTGAAATTCGAATATATACAACGTGTAATAAAAACCACCCTAAAAATGCAAATAAAACCCCTACTATCAGTTTTTATATTTATGGCTTTGCTATGCTCAAATGCCATATCTCAAACAAGCATCATCGATAAAATCAACAGCGAAAAACTAAAAACATTACCGCTCGATCAACATTTATTTGTGCATGTAAACCGGACTTTGTTTAACGAGTTGGATACCTTATGGTTTAAAGGATATGCAGTGCAAGGACCATTCCAACAAGCCAGTGATGTTTCACAATCCATGGTTATCGCACTTGTTGATAAGGATAGTATAATTGTACAAGAACAGCAATTTTTACTTTACGAAGGAACTGCTGAGGGACAAATCATACTGCCTAAATATTTAAAAGCTGGCTATTACCAACTAGTCGCTTATACCTCTAATATGTTGAATTTTGATGCAAATGATTTCTATAGAACTAATATTGAGGTGAGAAATAATAAACAAGAAGATTATAATTTTTCATTTGCCTTTGATAAAAGTAGTTACAAGCCAAAAGATACCGTTCAGATAAAGCTACGTGCTTATGGTCAAAATGGACTTGCACATGATTATTTACCATTGAAATATAACCTGGCAGATGCAAGTATAAACCAGAAAAAAACAAAGTTTAAAACAGATGAGGATGGATTTGCCACTTTACGTTTTACTTATGACGGTTTCGACCATGCTGATACTCCCATAAAAGTAAAAATTACAGGAAATGATGAACAAGATAGGCTTATTGAAGATGAAGTTTATATTCCAACGGCTTCTCAGGCTTTAGATGTTCAGTTATTGCCTGAAGGAGGACAATTGGTTTCAGGTTTATTACAGACCATTGCTTTTAGGAGTGTAGATGATTTAGGACGTCCAGTTAACATATCAGGTAGCATACAAAATAATAAAGGCGAAACGTTTAGTTCCTTTAATACAGCTCACCAGGGTATGGGTAAGTTTTTACTGGTACCTGAAGTCAACGAAACATACACCTTAAACATTGAAGAACCTAAGCAATACAAAAGTACAGTGTCTTTTCCAGCTGTTTTAAATAAGGGTTATGCTTTGTCGTATATGGGGACTATTAAAAATAACTGCTTTTTTAAACTATCTAAAAATTTTGATGGAGAAGAACAAATATCGGCAATATGGCAGATGGAAGGTATTGTTGTGGATGCACAGACTTTTGTACTTACTAACCAACATAATTTTAGTTTTGGAGTACAATCTTTACCTACCGGAATTGCCAAACTTACCTTATTTGATGCAAACAGTGAACCCTTTGCCGAACGTTTAGTATTCATTGATGGCGACAGAAAAGTAAACATAAAAATGGATTTACAGCGAAAAGAATACTTACCACGCGATAAAGTAACAGTTGACCTACAAGTCTCGGTAAAAGATAGTATTCCGGTTGGCTGCGATCTGTCACTAACGGTTACAAACGTTGCAGAAGGCATAAATCCTTTACTACCACTACCTGATATTAGAAATTATACGCTGCTAAAAACAGAGCTTTCGGGTAATGTTTATCAGCCCGCTCAATATTTTAACGATAGTACCGATGCTAAGGAGCTTGCTTATCATCGCGACTTATTAATGCTAACGCATGGTTGGCGAAAATTTGACTGGTACTATCAGCTTAATCAGAAACTAAAGCAAGATTATTCTTTTTTTAACTATGATACTTATCGGGGACAGGTAACTAAAGGAAAAAATATTTTGCCTAATGCACAAATTGATGTATTTACCTTTTCAAAAAGGATTGAGAGTTTCGATTTTAAGAGTAATGAACTGGGACGTTTCTCTTTAAATCCTGAGTTTGAGGGTAAAGTATCGCCTACCATCATGATTTATGCCAACAAAAAGAATAAATTATCAAGGGCAGTTTTAACCATGGAAGATAAAGAACTTGAAATGCGCGACAGTGTGCTAACCTTGTTTAACAAGGAGTTAGCACCTTTTATCTACCAACAAAACCGCTCTTTTTATCAAAACAAAAGTGAAAAAGATAGTTTATTCAGATTTTGGGATACTAAATATATTGAAGAAGTAACTGTTAAGGCACAAAAAATAGTCGCCGAGTCGGATAAAAGTCTTGGGATGTTTAGGTCGGGTAGCGTACATAAGCTTACTCAAGCTGATTTAGAAGGTGCTTCTTATTCTATGGAGGAAATGATATATCAATTAAATCAAGGCTTAACTGTTTCCGATGATATTTTATGTAAATACATAGGCAGCGATATGTTACCAATCCATATTGTATATAATGATATAGTAAGAGATGCTGAGTTCTCGCACATAGATAACTTAAATAGCGATATGATAGAATGTGTTGCATTTGTAGGAGGAACAACTGCTTCTATGGTATATGGAAGTTTTGCTCAAAATGGTATCCTTATGGTGTGGACAAAAGGAGGAGCCAATATACCCACCAATAAAACCTTAAACAAAAATGCTTATGTGTCAGAACGATATAATAAGGTACGTACTTTTTATTCGCCAAAATACGAAACTGAGATTCAAAGGTATTTGCCTATTCCCGATAAAAGGACAACCATGTACTGGAATAATTCAATTAAAACAGACTCTTTAGGAAAAGCATCTGTTTCGTTTTACACCAGCGATTTACGGGGCGATTATTTGATCAATATCCAAGGAATATCCCAAAAAAATGGCCCCATATTTAAAGAAACAATGATTACAGTAAAGTGACCTTCAGTAAGAATCTTGAATTATAGCGAAAGTGAGGCTCTTGAAGAAAAGAAAAAAGCGTTTAAAACTTGGTTTTAAACGCTTTTGATATGATTTAGACTTTCATCTGGTGAACCTGAAGGGATTCAGTCCTATATCGTAAAACTCTTATAACCAAAGGTTTTTACAGCAGTAAAATAAGCAGGTCACCTAAAGGTCTTATCTGTATTATTTGACCATATTCAAAGGTAAAAATAATTCGTACGATTTAGAAATAAACCAAGATATTTCGTATTTACTTTTCATATTTTTCTTCTGTTAATTATGTATTTTTCAGCATTTTATTTGAAAGATAGTAAAAAACTATTCTTTATACAATCTATTGTATTTACTACATATTCAAAAACCTAAGATGATTCTCCAAAGCATTCCTACAATGTTTTAATAGTTGATAGCACTCCTTTATCATAATCTTATCGTTCGAATCCAACATGTAAGTATTGTAAGCATTCAATTTATGAGCTACCTGATTCATATTACTGCCTAGTTTCGCCAATTCATAATCCAAAGATTTAAATATAATTTTAAAATCTTTTTCCACTTGAACAATCTTCACTTTCCTTTTTTTAAGTAAACGATATCGAACAAAACCACTGAAAGTAGAAAATCTTTCCTTTTTAAAATTTTCCATGATTTTTATTTTATCCTCACTGGTCATCCATACATTAATCTGTACATTATGCTTCGATTTATTTTCTTTTTTCGGTCTCATAGGTGTACGTTATTGAACAATTGACTATTTGTTTTTTTAGAATCCCCGAAGGGCAAGAACCCGTTTTTTTATATAAAAAAACACATCTCGCATGTGCTTCGCTAAAGAGTTTTGACTCAATCATATTTTGGATAAACCTGAAGCAAGATATAGGAAAAGTAAGATCATCCGTTTTCCTTTGATGCAAAGGCTTAAAAAAAACGTTTTATACATAACTCATCATCTTCTAAAGATGAGTTCGATTCCGCTTTTGAAAAGAAAAAATAGTATGATTTTTCTTTTATAGCTGTTTCCTTTGATAATTCGAATCATGACAACTTAGTTTCTATAACATTAACATATTCTAAGGTATTTTTATTTCGCGTAAGCCACCTATTGAACAGGATTGCGTGTAATTTGCAAAAGGAAGTGGAATAAAACGGCATTATCTTATATTTTTTTGAATAAGGACTAAACAAATATTGAATGTGCGACAGGAAAAAGGGGAAGTGCATAAGCCTCCATCCTGTAAAAACTTTTTGCATTTTTATTTACCTTAAATAATAGATGTAATTAAATTATAATCCTAAATGATAAAAATGCAATATGTTTTGCCGGACATAACACCCTATGTTCTTCCCCTTTTTATTTGTGGGTTTATGCCGAACACTTTTGCCAATACACCAATCCTAAAGCAACTTTGTTTACGCGAAATGGAAATGCATGACTTAAAGTAATTTTCTTGAAATTGGTTCTTTTTATTTTCTCCAACACTCTTGCTTAAGATCGAAAATATTTTTTTTAAATGTCTCGCGCGCGCGTCTCCCAATAATATTATTTAATAATTCTTTATAAATATCTTTAAAATATTTATAGTTATTATTTAATAACTTAATAATAGGAGCTCTATTATCACTTTTGATAATAGTGGTGGTAATTGCAAGATATTGGTTCCTTACCAAAATAAATTCTTCGCCACCTATAAGGTTAATTATTTCCAAAACCTTGATGTAGAATTCCTCAATTTCTGACCTAATAATTTTTAGAAAATCATGAGTCGCCTTAAATAATAGATCAAGAAACATCGTCTTGTTTCGTAAGCAAACGGTCTGATACGTATTGCCCAGAGTTTTTTGCCTCACTAGTTTTGAAACAAAAACTATGCGTATAAATGAATCAAGTTTCAGAAAACTATATCAGGAATATCTTGAATCAGGACTAAGTGTTCGAGATTT
>JBFHEL010000141.1:0-9544 GCA_041584155.1 Saccharicrinis sp. | reverse complement strand
ATTAATTTTAAATTAAATCCTGGTCAGTTCAAATTAATCTACAAAGAATGTCTGATGAGTATATCTGTTGGAACAAATTCGTCGAATTTTTCACCTTCAACAATAAATTTAGCCATTTTAATTCCAATTTCGCTAAAATTTGTTGAAACAACTGTGATTCCATCCTTTATATATTTTTTAGTTGGAGTTTCGTTATAGGAAATAATTCCTAAATCGACACCTAATTCATATCCTTTTTCATGAGTTATATCTAACAATTTAGCCAAAACCCTGTCGCTTACTGTAAAATACACCTCTCCTTTTTGAGGGTTCATTTCTTTTACCTGATAAATAATCTGGTAGTTTAGTTTAAAATCACGACAAAATTGCTCAAAAGATACAATTGTTTCTTTAGGATGATTGGTATATTCAGGAAATACAAAAAACACTTTACTATAATGATGAAGTTTATCTAAAATTTTCACCATATTATCATAAACTGGCTTTTTAAAATCCTGACCAATAAAGGAGCAATTTTTAGGCACATTCACCTTCCAGTCAATACACAACAATTTAGAAGGATCTATCACACGAAGTGCATTCTTAACTTTTTTATGATCAAAGTTCATAATAATATAGTGACTATATTTGCCTGCAGCAGCTCGTACTATATCATTAAACACCTGGGCATTATAATGATGAAAATGCACATCTACACTAATTGTGTTAGGTAAGCTAGCTCTAAAGGCACCATATAGCACTTCTTTATAGGCCTTTAGCGTATCTAAAAACAGAAAAACTTTATGCGTATTACTGGAAACATAATACCCCTTATTAGGAACCGACTCAATTAAATTCCTATTTTTTAGTTCCGAATAGGCTTTAAATACGGTATCACGACTTAAACCGCATTTTGCACATAGCTCATTAACCGAAGGTAAGGCATCTCCCACATTCAGTTCTTTGGTTTTAACTGCGTCAGCAAATGCATTGGCCAATTGTAAAAATTTTGGCACACCTGCTTTTTCATTTATAATAGGAATAAAATTGCTCATGGTAATTGAATTAAAATAAAACAGCCTAAATTGACTGTACATAAATTTTTTTTTCAAATGCCCCCACATTCGAAAAATGTTGCTTTTTACCACTGAAGATTAAACCTACTCTTGTGTTTTTTCTCGTGCTTCATTAATGCTAATGCGTTTATCATTTTCAAAAGCAATAATAAAACAATCATCAACTACTTTTTTTACATTATTTATTTGTTTACTAATATCCTTAAAGCTATTACTATAACCTACAGCATACTTATAATATTTTCCATCTCTATATTCAAAAATATCCTGAAAATTTTTAAACAAGGAAGCACTTGTTTTTATTTTTTTCTTGCTGGTGGCTACCTGAATTCGATATACAATATCTGGTTTTATTACCTGGGCAACAGGCTGTTCTATTTCCAGGTTATTTTTAGCTTCAAAGGCCACCTTATAATCCCTGAAAGCTCTAAAAATACCAGAAGCCAATAAGGACTGCCCTTCATTTGAGGACAGATATTTTTCTTCATTAGGATTACTTAAAAAGCCTAATTCCACAAGAATACCAGGCATGGCAATTTCTCTAAGTACCAAAAAACCTGCTTGCTTTACTCCTCTGTCTTTTCTGCCCACCCGTTGTTTAAACTGGTCTTGCACCTGTTTGGCTATTTCCAGGCTTTGATCCAGGTAAATATTTTGATAGAGTTCAAAAATAATATAGGATTCTGCTAAATTCGGATCAAAATCTTCATATGTGGTACTGTAATCATCTTCCAGAACAATAACCGAGTTTTCCTTTTTAGCCACTTCTAAATTATCCTGTGTACGATGTAAACCTAAAGCAAAGGTCTCAGTACCCTCAATTTTAGGATTTGAAATATAGTTGGCATGTATGGAAATAAACAAGTTTGCATCTTCCTTATTTGCAATCTCGGCTCTTTCCTTCAAAGGCACAAATACATCACTTTTTCGCGTATATATTACCTCCACATCAGGCAGGTATTTTTCAATATAATTCCCTAATTTTAAAGCTACAGCCAAAACTACATCCTTCTCTTTGGTATATTTACCATGCGCTCCGGGATCTTTACCTCCATGGCCGGCATCAATAATAACACGCTTAAATTTACCTGTTGATTGTGCTTGTACAGCAAAAACAGCAGACACAAGCAACAACAAACAAAAGACAAACCTAAAACTTATAATTTTCCCTTTCATATTTACTCAGAAATTTCCAAGAAATAAAACACTTCTATTTCTAAAAATCAAAAGTAACCTTTATCCTCCTATTTATAAAGCTTAGCGCTTTTATTTTTATGTGAAATAAATAAAAAAATACATTATCACACAATTGTGGCAGATATTTTGCTTAAAAAGGACAGCGAGATTTTTATAGAAAATAAATATTTACATCAAAGTGCTTATTTTACAAATATAAAGTCTCTGTCATTAATTTTTATTTATTTTTGTCCCATCTTAAAATTAAAGCGCAACAGCATTGATTAGTTCTATTATACCCACAAGGCCGGCAATCATTATCGGTATTTGTTTTTTTACGTTCATTATCAATAGTTTTTCTCAGGAACCGAGAGGTGGTGAGAATATGCCTAAGGGCACTCAGACTCCTCCCAACAGTCGTGTTTTAAGGGATAGTTTGTCTATGGGTCCAACTCCTAATGATTCATTAGCATTACATTCCGACACCACTAAAGTAAATGCACCAGGCAAATCCAACGATTTAGGTATTGAGGCTGATGTAGATTATTCAGCTGTTGATTCCATTAACATAATTATGGAACCTACTAAAAAGGTTTTCTTATATGGTAATGCAGAGGTAAGATATGAAGATATTACCTTAACAGCTGCCTGCATGGAACTTGATATGGATAGCAGTATTTGTTATGCCTATGGTATTAAGGACTCATTAGGTGTTGAAACAGGCTTGCCTGTTTTTACCGATAAGGATGGTAGCTATGAAATGAGAACCATCAGGTATAATTTTAAGAGTGAAAAAGCCATCATTGAACATGTGGTTACAGAACAGGGAGAAGGTTATGTAGTAAGTGATTTTGCCAAAAAATCACCCGATAATGTTTTTTCAATAAGAGACGGACATTACAGTACATGCGATAACCATAATCACCCTCACTTTTACCTGCATTTGACCAAAGCTAAGGTGATACCCGGAAAGAAGACCGTAACAGGACCAGCTTATCTTGTAGTTGAGGATGTCCCTTTTCCAATAGGTATACCTTTTGCTATTATTCCACAAACCAGTACTTATTCATCGGGTATTATCATGCCTTCTTATGGAGAAGATAGTGATCTAGGACTTTTTTTACAAGACGGAGGCTATTATTGGGCTGCCAATGATTATTTTGATATGGCCCTTACCGGGGAAATTTACGCCAATGGATCCTGGGGAATAAGTGAAGCCACCTCTTATAAACTAAAATATAAATACTCAGGAAGTATTAGTGTGGATTATTTGGAAACCATTGACGGAGAGAAAGATCTCCCTGACTATTCCAAAACCAAAGATTTTTCTATTGTATGGTCACACCGACAGGATTCAAAAGCCAGTGCCTATTCAACTTTTTCGGCCAGTGTTAATTTTTCCACAAGTTCTTACGAAGAAAATAACGTGACCAGTATCGCTGATATTGAATCATTAGCCACCAATACCAAACGCTCAACCGTATCTTACAGTCGTAGTTTTCCCGACTCACCTTTTAATTTTTCGGCCAACTTTATAGCCACACAAAGTTCCAGTGATACTACCATTAGTTTAACAGCGCCTAACTTAACGCTAACAATGAGTAGTATATACCCCTTTAAGCGTAAAAATAAAATAGGAAGCAAAGATGCCTGGTACGAAAAAATTAGTTTATCATACAGTGGTAGTTTAAAAAATTATGTAAGTGTGGATGAAGATGAATTTGCCGAGACCAAATTTCCGGAAGAATGGGAAAATGGGATGAAGCATAGCATTCCGGTATCCATGAACTTAAAATTATTAGATTACTTTACCCTTACCCCTTCTATAAGTTATACTGAGAGATGGTACTCCAGATATATTACCCAGGAATATGATTACGACGAAGAGGAGGTTGTTGAAAAAGATACAGTATCAGGATTTAATAGGGTATATGATTATAGTTTTTCAACCAGTATGTCGACTAAATTGTATACTTTTTATACCCCATGGAAAGTTTTTGGTGATAAAATACAGGCTATCCGCCACGTGATGACTCCAAGTGCCAGCTTATCTTATCGTCCTGATTTTAGTGATGAAAAGTATGGTTTCTACGATTGGTTTGAGTATTACGATGCCGATGAAGACTCTGTTATTAAATATACCTATTCAAAATACGAAGGTTCTATATATGGCTCTCCAAGTTCAGGAGAATCGGGTTCTTTGGGACTATCCTTAAGCAACACCCTTGAAATGAAGGTAAAAAGCGACCAGGATAGCAGTGGATATAAAAAAGTAAGTATACTTGAAAGTTTAAGCTTGTCAACTTCGCATAACTTTTTAGCTGATTCATTAAAATGGTCAGATATTAGCATGAGTGGCCGCACCAAGATTATGGGCACGAGTATTAACTTCAGTGCGACATTTGACCCCTATGCTATGGACACTACTTCCTCGGGTAGCGCCAAAAGAATCAATGTATCGCAATTTAAAAAAAGAGGAAAACTTGCCCGTTTAGAATCGGCCAGTATGAGTTTTGGTTTTTCCTTAGGTTCGGATAAAATTAAAAAATGGCTGGCTGAACGCAAAGGAGAAACCTATGGTGAATCGGATGAATCGGCCGATCAGAGTGGTTCTCAAAATCAAAATATGCCCGATATGTCAATGGGTCAAGGAGGACAAGGGGGGCAATCAGGTAATAGCCAAAATGCTTCCGGAGGAAACCAGCAAGAATCCTTATTGGATGAATATGGTTACAATACACTGGCTATTCCATGGAGTTTATCGCTTAACTATAGTTTTAGGCTCAGTCAGGGCGATTTTGACTCAGATATCATGGATTATAAAAAAGAAATTTCTTCCGATGTTAACTTTAGCGGTAATTTTTCACTCGCTCAAAAATGGAAATTCTCTTTTTCATCAGGATATAGTTTTGATGACAACGAGCTTTCTTCAACATCCATATCTATATCCAGAGATTTGCACTGTTGGAGTATGAGCTTTAGTCTGGTTCCTTTTGGCAGTTACCAATCCTATTTCTTTAAAATAGGGGTAAATTCATCCATGTTACAAGACTTAAAACAAGAAAAACGTAATACTTCGAGGGATTAATAAATAGTGAAAATATCGATAGGAAAAGATAGTGGATTAAGCTATCTTTTATGGGTTTTAATCGTATTAATGTTAAAAATCAATGTTGAATAATATGATCTCTCCGGTATTATTTATAGTCTTTATACAGTTCATTGGTATTGGTTAGTTGTTATTCATAGAATTCAATAAATTTACCCATGTAAGAACTTTAATTTTACTCTTTCGTTATATCATTACCTACACCTTTATTGTGTAGTTTTATTAATTGATATAATAATAAATAATAACAAAATAAGGTATGAAAAAGATTATTGCAACAAAAGAAGCTCCAGCAGCTATTGGGCCCTATAGTCAGGCTGTAGAAACAAACGGAATGTTGTTTATTTCCGGACAAATTCCAATTAATCCTGAAACAGGAACCATTGTTGAGGGAGGCATTACGGAGCAAACAGAACAGGTAATGAAAAACATTGGTGCCATCCTGGAAAAAGCCGGTTATGAATTTGCCGATGTGGTTAAATCGACCTGTCTATTATCTGATATGGCAAATTTCAAATCCATGAACGAGGTTTATGGCAAATATTACCCCGTGAACGCGCCAGCAAGAGCTGCTTTTGCTGTGAAAGAATTACCATTAGGTGTATTGGTTGAAATTGAAACTATCGCAAGCAAATAGTCATTCGTCACGATTATTGGTCACGGTTAGTGATGATAATATCATCTTGCAATAACTTATTTTAAAGATTATATATACTAAGTACTGAATATCATTAAATTGCATAAACGAGCCTGAGAAGTGCTTCTCACAAACAAGGATGGCCTATCCAAGGGAATTTCATATGGCAATTGAGAGATAAATTATAATCGTATAAAAAAGGTATTTCACTAACTACTGACCAATATTTGATTACTTATATTTTAAAGATACATGCCATTTAATATCAAAACCGTTACAATCATATAAATGAGCGTTAATGGCCATCCTATCTTAAAGAAATCCTTGAAGGTATACCCACCAGGACCATATACCATAAGGTTAGTTTGATATCCTATAGGTGTTAGAAAGTTAGCTGCTGCAGCAAAGGAAACAACCAAGGCAAAAGGCAAGGGATTTAATCCTAAACTATGTGCTGCGGTAAGAGAAATAGGAAAAACAATGGCCACTGCAGCTTTATTGGTAATATAGGCAGCCAGTATAGAAGTAACAGCATAAATTCCAAAAAGAACGGCTATTTTCCCAAAAGGGAAAAGTATAGAAATCATGACACCTGCAATCATATCAGCCACCCCTGTTTTAATCATAGCGGTACCCAGAGCAAGTGATAATGCAATAATTACAGCCAGGTTGTAATCAATACTTTTGGGTAGATCCTTGGCATTGACCACCCCTAAAATATTAATAACCACCAAAACAACCAATAAGCCCATAAACAAAGGAATCAAATTGAGAGCAGAAAGAAAAATAGCCAGTAAAGTACCTCCAAACAGAGTCCACACTTTATAACGTTCAGGTTTACGCACCTCCTTAACTTTGGAGATAAGGTAAAAATCCATATCATCCTGAGAACGGGAATAAAAAGCCTCTCCTGCCAATAACAATATCACGTCACCAGCTTTCAGCTTCAATTCCTCGAGCTTACCGGTTATTCGTTCGCCATTTCGGTGAATAGCCAATAAAACAGAATCATATTTACCACGGAAGTTTACATCTCTTACCATTTTTGATATCAAGGTGGAATTATGTGAGATGACAATTTCCAGCACATCCGCTTTCTTGAGTTTACTCATCATTCCAACGGTAGGCAATGTTAAAGCACTGGTATCGGACAACAAATTTGCCACGTCTTCTGATTCACCGGCAAAACGTAGCAGATCTCCTTGTTCAAGCACAAAGCTTTTATCAAAAACCTGATAGGTTGATTTATTTCTTACTACTTCGGCTAAAAAAAGGCTTTTATCGTTACCTAAGCCAGATTCGTCAATTGTTTTACCTATTAATCTTGAATTTTTGCGAACAATAGCCTCTACCATATATTTTCTTTCGCAATCCGTTAACTCTTCTGTTAAAGGAGTCCGGTTGGGTAATAATTTATCTCCCCAAAAAAATAAATATAGAAAACCTATGATGAGCATTGGAAAACCAACCCAAAAGAAATCGAACATATGCAACGGCTCCATATCCGGAAAAATAGTCTGATCAACGACCATACCACTCACAATTAAGTTTGTAGATGTCCCAATTAAGGTAACACATCCACCTAAAATAGCCGCATAGGATAATGGTAACAATAATTTAGATGGAGAAATATTATTACGTTTGCTCCAGTTGTGAACATAAGGCATCATCACAGCCACTAAGGGCGTATTATTTAAAAAAGCAGAGAAGCCTCCAATCCAGAGCATTATACGTGACAGGAATCCCCGATAACCGCTGGTACGCGGAAAAATTCTGCTAAAAAATATTTCTATTACAGATATTTGCCTGATAGCATCACCCAATAATAACAACATAATAATAACGGCAATTTGCTCATTTGCAAAACCGGCCAGTAATTCTTTGGGTGTGAGTACCCCAAAAAAACCTAATACCATTACCGCTACAAAAAAAGTAAATGCAGCACCCAAAAGCTCTTTATACAAAGAAATAAGAATGAAAGCAAGTACTATAAAAACTATAATTACATCAAAATGCTGCATAAAATATTGCTGTGTCGTTTTAGTTAGCTAACCTGCAAAATTATAAAAATCCACCAATAAATTAAGGTATAAAGGATTCAATTAAGGTTTAAATATGATATAATTTTTCCACATCATCAAACCCTTCCTATTTTATAGCTATAAAAACCATTTTTTAAAAAAAATAAAATCAAACTATCTATATATACTGTTGACTATTAGTAACATAACCCAATATTCAATCTATAATCTTTCAGTACTAATTACCTTTATCCAAATTACAAACCATGACACTTTTATCGCATAGAAAAAATATCAATTAACAAAGCCTGTTTCAAAACAAACATTTGTATAATAAATAAGCACTATAAAACCAGATTCGCTTTTCCATTAAAAAGCCAATAAGATTACTGGTAACAACAAACATTTTATCTTCAAAGATGTTATATATTTAGTTTATAGATAAATTAATCATCAACACTAAATAAATGATATATGAAAACATTTAAATTAATAATTACAGCATTTATTTTTTTAATGGCTACCCAGACTTATGCGCAGGTATTTAAGGTAAACACGGATAAATCAACCATAAAATGGGAAGGAAAAAAGGTTGGAGGAGCCCATGACGGCCATATCTTAATTAAAGAAGGCTCTCTAACACTAAAAGGAAATCAGCTTACTGAGGGTGATTTTTTAATTGATATGAAGAGTATTACCAACACAGACATTGAAAGTGATGAGTATAAAAATAAGCTAATAGGTCACCTTAAATCAGATGATTTTTTTGCAGTAGAAAAATTCCCTACTGCTCATTTAAAAATTACTAAAAGCAACCCATTTAACAACAATAAGGCTAAACTAACCGGAGATTTAACTATTAAAGGAAAAACAGCACCTATTGAGTTTGAAGTAATTAAAGATGGTAATACTTATACAACAGTACTAATTGTTGATCGATCAAAATATGATGTTAGATACGGATCGAAATCATTTTTCGATAATTTGGGAGATAAAGTTATTTATGATGAATTTACTCTGGAAGTAAAACTATTGGTATCTAAATAGTTGAACCGATTGTTTTATGACACTAATCTAAACAGCTTCATATTAAACTCTGCCTTAATCTCAATCAGAGTCTAACATGTATTAGTAAATGAAATTTTTCTGCTTAACGGAAATAACAAATGATAAAATAAGGCAAAAAATAAATAAGCATGGTAGATAATCTATCATGCTTATTTGCTTAGCCAGTTTACATTAAATATCTATTAAGGCCTTTATTTAATAAGAATAAAAGTACATCAACAGAATTTTACATCACTAACCTTCGTTCCTGATAGAAGTATTGCCTGATATTTCGTAAAATTCCAGTTAAAAAAAATATTTAGTTAATCCTTAAAAAAGGACTATCTTGTTGATAACTAGTTGATAAGATTTTCGTTTAGGATTCTTAATTTGCAAGTAAATATGTATTTTAGTGAAAAAGCTTGCAGATATGGTTGGAAAACAAGACAATACTCCTCAGTTAAGTATTTTTGATACGCCTTTAGAAAAATTCATCAGT
>JBFHEL010000140.1:0-9572 GCA_041584155.1 Saccharicrinis sp. | reverse complement strand
TAATAGTATTTGTCATCATCAAAAGGTCTGTCTTCTACTTCAACACTCTCACCATTAGGATCGGTACCATAAAAGGTTAATACATCATCATCAGATAATTCAATTGTACAACCTGTTACTGTTTCATTCAAATCCATTAGCCAGCGACGCATATCAAAATAACGCATATTTTCAAAAGCAAATTCCAAACGTCGTTCATTCTGGATGAGGTCTCTCATTTGCTCAGTACCGGCGCTAGCTACTTCATCGAGATATACATCATCACTAATATTCATATAATCATCACGTATCATGCGCATAATCTCCACAGCTGAGGTAGAAGTACCAGCAACAATACCTGTTGGTCCAGCGGCCTCATTAGCAGCTTCAGCCCAATTATAATATACTTCGGCTCTACGTAAAATAGCATGCATATGCAGGTCATTTAGTTTACTTCCAACAACTAACATATCTGCCTTTTGAGATAACCATTTGCGTAAATAATAACCTGTTCTGGTAGCTCTATAATCAGAACCAGGAGCATCTAAGCCTGCATCACCTGTTTCAGCATCAACATAAATTTCCAGAGCTCTTCCACCCGACTCTACTGCATCACCATTATGATATAACACTAAATCCATACGTGGATCTCTGTTAGAATATGGATCCTGCGCATTATAGGAAGAACGAGAATCGGTAATTGGATAACCATCGTTATCATAAAAAGCATTTACCAGATTTTGAGATGGACTTGCATAGGCATTTCCGTTGTATGCGGGAGGTAAATTACGCGTTTCTAAAGAGTTATTATTATGGTATTTTCTGAATAAATATTCATCAGGAGTAGTTGCTAATTCATCACCCACTAACAGATCTTCAGTTAAAGCCTCAAAACTACCCAAATTACCATCATTTATAGCCTGGTAAGCAACAAGTGCTGCTCTTTCCCATTTACTGGTAATTGAATCTTCAGAAATGGCATAATCACCATCTGGTTGATAAGCAGGGCTGGCAGCATATAATGTTGCACGAGATTTCAGGGCATGAGCGGCTTTAGATGTAGCTCGTCCTTCAAAAGAAGATGTTCCATATACCTCTGATGGAGAACCTCCATACTCTTCTGGCAAATAATAGATGGCTGTATCACAATCCTGCATAATTTGTAAAACACAGGCCTCATAAGTATCTCTGGCCACCTCTTCGGTTACATTATCGTCATCTGAATCAATATACTCAGTAACAATTGGATACCCTAAGGCTTCACCATCATCCGCAACACCACCATACACACGTAACAGCTTCATTGACCAGAATGCACGTAAAAAGTAAGCTTCCCCTTTTAATCTACAGCGGTACAAGGAATCATTCTCCTCGCTGGACAAAATATAGGTAATATCATCGCTTAAGCCATAAGTTAAAAACATATTCACATAAGCTATTTGCTCATAACAATCATCCCAGATACCAATAGGATTGGAAGAGGCTGACAAAGAGCCTGTAGCCAAGCTATAGGTTGTTGATGAGTAATTATTGGTAACTGCATTATCTGTAGCTGCATCCAAAAAATTACTGCTATAATGATCTACCTGACCACTAATATTATCATAGGCATTTAATAGTACCCCCTCTGCTTTAATAGGGTTTACCCAGGTATATTCCTCGCCATAGGAATTATCTATTTCTGCATCTAATGAGTCGTCGCAGGCAGACAAGCCTGCCAATACAATCCCACAGAATAAAATATATCTAATTAATTTCATCGTCATAAAAATTTATAATAGTTAAAAAGATATTGAAACCCCACCGGTTAAGGTTGTAAATACCGGATAGTTACTTACACCAGAATTTGGTGTTTCCGGATCCAGATCATCAACATTAGAGATTACCCATAAATTAGAACCACGAGCATACAATTTAATTTTGCTTGCAATAGCTGTATTACTTTTATTATTAAAAGTATAGCTTACCTCCACATTTTTTAGTCGGAAGAAGCTGGTGTTTTCAATCCAGAAATCAGAGTTCACATTATTATTATCTCCTTCTGTTGTAGTTAATCGTGGTTGTGTTCCATTGGGGTTATTGGTTGGATGATAGCGATCAAAGGCCACATCAGAATACTTTCCATCACCATAATTGGTATAGTAAGTATTATTCAGGTAAGAATGAACACCAAAATTAGCTGTTCCAAGGGCAAATAATCCCCAGCCTTTATATTGCAGGTTGATATCTAAACCTAACATGGTTGAAGGGAAACTTACCCCTAACTCTGTTTTATCCAAATCATCAATTACCCCATCACCATTTAAATCGGCATAGGCAATATCTCCTTCACCGTAAGAACCAAATGACTGAGAAGGCGCGCTATCTAAATCTACATCTTTACCAAAAAGACCTAAACTTTTATAACCCATCATTACATCGGTAGCTTTTCCTTCTGTACGACGGTACTCCTCGTCATACTCTACTTCATCTTTCTTAACAAACTCATTACGTGCATATGTTACATTGGCACCTATCTGGTAAGCAAAATCTCCGGCACGTTTTTGCCAATGAACCTCAGCTTCAACACCCTGATTTTTGATCTCTCCATAGTTTTCGTAATAATACATTCCTCCGTACACACTAGACCATTCTGATGCTACCAAATCAATGATATCGTAACGATATTCATTAAAATAGTTAGCCGCAAAACTTAACCTTGTATCCAATGCCATGGCTTCAAAACCGACATTAAGCTCACGCGATTTTTCCCAATCCAAATCTTCGTTACCCATATAGTCAATTGAAGTAACATCTGTAGACTTAGCATTTTTATTACCAAAACTTGCTGTTCCATTATCGTACCAGCAGTCTTCGTATAAATAAGATGAAGTAGCCGCATCGTAACCAATAATACCCCATGATGATTTTACCTTAAGAAAATCGAAAAAGTCGTTATTACTCATGAAATTTTCTTCCGAAAGAATCCAGGCAGCTCCCAATGCATAAGAAAAGAAATGTCTTTTATCGCCAGTAAATTTACTGCTACCCATCATGGATGCATTTGCCTCGAAGATATACTTGTTATTCAAGGCATAATTGGTTCTTAAATAGGTGTTATCGCAGATAATATCCTGACCAGAACCATTCACCACATCGTAATAATAGAAGTACCCTAAAGTAGATTTAAAATCACCCGATCCAATTTTTTTATCATAATTGGCTTGTAAGGTATAGCTATAAGTACGTGTGGTATAATCAGTTGTTAAATCATACTGATCACTATCTGAGGACACTTGTCTTACAGTAAAAGCTATTGAATCTGTACCATCCGATGCAGTTGTTAAGTATGGATCATAAGTATCAGGTGTTTTACTTAATGTCTCAAGACTATAGAAAAAATTATCAAAAGTAATTAAACCACTTGCCGACAAGCCTTTAGCTATAGAACTTAAGTCTAAATTCAAGCCCATAGTCATGGTATTATTCATCGTATAGGCTTTATTATCGCCACTATACTTCATCGAACCCAATAAGTTGGCTGCATATAAAGAACTGGCACCTAATGCAGGAACACCGTCAGAACTTTCAGCGATATATTCATCGCTAATGATCATAGGATATTCATTGGGACGATGACTACTCAAGGCTGAGAATACTCCTGAGTCCCAGAGTGAACCTCTTTCGTATTGATTCATAATAAAAGACATGCCCATAAATGCATCAAGGCTATTGGTAATTTTCACATCGATATTACCTCTGAGGTTAAAACGATTATAAGTTGATTCAACACCTACTCCTGTTAAACCATTGTTTTGCACCAATCCGCCAATAACGGCATAACGTGTTCCTTCATTACCACCTGAAACCTCAACTGTATATTTCGATAATTCAGTTGCATTTTTTAAAAAGTAATCGTAATAATCCACATCAGGATGAAGGATATCATTAGGTCCTTCGCTATTCAAATAACTGCTTAAATCATCTTCAGTATATAAAGTTGCTAAGCCATCATTTTCACGAGCCTCATTATACAAAGTAGCATAATCGTATGAATTGATAAAATCAGGCAAACGTGTTGGCAGACCAACAGAATAATCGGCACTAACTTTCAGTTGTCTGTTATAAGCCTCACCTCGCTTGGTTGTAACTAATACAACCCCAGAAGCAGCTCTTGAACCGTAAAGCAATTTAGCGGTGGCATCTTTAATCACCTCAATAGACTCAATTTCTTCGGGCAGAAGATCATCTAAGCTTCTTTCCATTCCGTCAACCAGTACCAAAGCAGCATTATAGCTATTACTGGCTTTACCACGTACATAAAGAGAAGCGGTATTTAATAAACCACCTGTGGAATATTCAGTCATCAGCCCCATTGCTTTTCCCTGAAGTGCAGTAGATAACTTTACGCCAGAGTAGGAAATTAAATCCTCCCCCTTAATTTGAGTAGCAGCACCAACCATATTACGGGTTGTTTCAGTAACGAACATAGGCAAGTTTCGCACATCATCACTCCCTGCATATAGTAATGCAGTCTTTAACTCTATCTTTTTAAGATCTCTTGTCAGTTTTAAATTCCATATATAAGGTTCAAAACCTTCCCTCTTAACAGTAATAACACCATCAACAGCCGCCTGAATCACAAATTTTCCATTTTCATCAGAAAAGACTTTAATGCTTCCTTCCTTTGTTGCAACAAGAGCTCCAGCGACAGGCTCACCATTTACATCTACCACAGTAGCTGTAAAGTCACTGATCTTCACTTTCTTCTTTTTTTGTGCATTAACATCCAATGACATTACTACAAAAAATATAGAAAAGAAAACCAACAAGGATTGTTTATATATCATATTTTTCATGTGTTTAAATTTTATTTTCATTTGCCACATGGAACTCGCCCAAAACACTCTCGTATTTAAGAATCTTTCCTTTGGCTCGTTTCATCTTCATTATTTTATATAATTTTTACCAGCCATAATTCTGCTTAAAGTTTTCATACTGTGTAGTATGACTATAAGCCACAGGATACCAATAATTTCTTTTTTCAAATACGCGAATTGCTGTAGTAACATCTTTTTTCGAGAAACTATACTCATAATCAGCAGGACTCGAACCACTAATCACCTCTACATCAACACCTTTAATAGGATAGGTATCTGAAAATACATCTTCAGCAATCATCCATCTTCTGATATCGAACCAGCGGTGATTTTCAAACATTAGTTCTACTCCTCTTTCGTTACGAATACGATCACGCAGAGCCTCCTTTGAACCGGTATATTCATCTGCTACATCAGGCATACCTACACGGTTACGTACTTTATTCAAAGCCTGCACCGCAGTATAACCTAAACCATCAGGGTCAGAATCCGGACCATAAGCCTCATTCATAGCCTCTGCTAAGTCGAGCCATATTTGGGTGGTACGAATATACACTCCGTTATAATAATAGGATTTATAGGCTGAACTATTATATCTGTTAGCGTCGGCCCACCACCATTTGGTACACATATAACCTGTAGGGATTGATCTTGATAAAGTGGTATTATAATCTTCACCATCTTCCCATGTTTCCAAATACATTGGATCTCCACTGGCATCCACACCATGAGAATCACCTGGATACAAAATATTATTATAAAAACGAGGATCACGGTTGCTGTATGGATCAGCTACATGATCAGGATTATCCCAGTCAAAAGGAGTTCCATCCTCAAACTCAAACATATCAACCAGGTTTTGCGATGGTGTAGTACAAGCCCAACCATAATTACCTGTTTTTCCTGAAAAGTGAATATTCTGAAAATGAATAATTATATCATTTGAACGCGACATCCCGGTTGAATTCACATACCATAGATCTTCTGCACCGCAATAATCCGGGTAGTGGTAAAAGATACTCTGGTAATTTTCCATCTGCTCCTCGGCATCCATATCTTCACCGGTAACGGCACGTTCAGGCATGGTAGCATCGATATAATCCAATACTTCAGCTGCATATTTTGCTGCTAATTCACTCCATTCCACGCTATAATCCTGATCGGTAATGGTATAAGGGTCGTTTTGCATTAATGGACTGGCAGCATATAAGGCAGCCATTGATTTTACAGCCATAGCAGCTACTTTGTCTGCTCGTCCTTTATTAGCATCATCCCATTCATCGGGTAATAGTTCAATAGCTTCATCCAGCCCTTCAATTAACCACTCTGAAGATTCGGAATAGGTTAAGCGCTCAAGATCAAGCACATCATCTGAATCATAAGCTTTATCGATCAAAAACATACCTCCCCATCTTCTAATTAATTCGAAATACCACCACGAACGCATAAAATAGGCCTGTCCCATTAACTCATCTTTTTCATCCTGCGTAATATCCATATCGGGCACATTTTCCAATAATTTATTGGCTATACGCAAACAATAAAAAGCATTGGCTACCACACGTCCTCGATAAGTACCTGTATAAGAATCAGTATATCCTACTTCACAGGAAGACGATTGATCGAGCCATTGACCCGGATTCATAGTGGTATAAATCGTACTCCACACGTATGTTAAATCAGCCTCATCCGATATAGATGCCACATGAGGGCGTTGTATCTTTTGTCCGTCCCAGCGCGAATGGTCATTTAAGGCATTGTAGCAATTATCCAAATACCCTTGTGCATTATCATATGAGTCAAACACATCATCTTCATCAATCTCCAGATCAGGAGAGATATCCAAATAGTCTTCACATGAAAATAATGTGACAGACATTAAGAGGATTACTATATTATAAAATATTTTCTTCATCATAAACTATTTTAAAAAGAAGCTCTAACACCAAAATTAAAACGCTTAACCATTGGATATACACTGGTTCCTGATTGCTCAGGGTCAATATTTTCATTAAAATCAGACCAGGTAATTAAATTGGCTCCATTGGTATAAACCTGAAGGGAACCGATTTTTAATTGATCAGTTACCTTTTTACTAAACTTATAGCTTAGTTCGATATTTTTCAGACGTAGGTAAGAACAATTCTGATACGAAAAAGTACTTGTTAACTTACTATAGCTACCATAATCGGAATGTAAAGCCGAGGCTGAAGTACCTTCGTACCATGCCTGTGCCACATCTGTTGTTGTTTTATAAATACCATTTTTACCTGAGTTATTGGCATAAATTAAAGCAGAAGCAGCCTTCTTATATACATCATACACACCATAAAACTTAGCATTTAAAGACCAGCCTTTATATTGAGCTGCCAAACTAAATGAATAGTTTTTTAAGGGTTTTGTATATGAATCCACAGGAACCATATCCTGATCATCGATAACGCCATCGGCATTGTAATCGGCATAGATATAGTCACCAACAACCATATAAGATTGATTAGCTGCACTTTCAGGAGTGGTGAAATTATATACATCATCTATACTGTTATAAGATCCCAGTATATAATAGGCTTCAGAATAACCTATTGGTTTTCCTGCATATTTTAGATACTCTTCTTCATACACCCCATCGCCTCTTTCGACCATTCTGTTTTCACTCATGGAGTAGGTACCTCCAACAGTAATTCTTAAATCAGAAGTTATCTTCTGGTTCCAGGTTAACTCTATCTCATAACCATGATTTTTAGTTTCTCCCACATTACCTGTAGCATTATCAGTATTATACCACAAAGGCGACCATACATCCATTAAAATATCAGTACGTTTCTCTCTAAATAAATCAACGTTACCTGACAATTTATTGAACAACATAAATTCAAAACCTAAATTTTCTTTGGTTGATGTTTCCCAGGTTGCATTTTCATTTGCCACGCCATCTTCGTAATAAAGAGGACCATAGCTGGTAGAGCTGGTAGAACCGAAACTCACACTCCCGCTGGAAGTATAATTTTGCTGATAGGCAAACCTACTGCTCTGTCCACTTCCATCTTTACCTGACTGACCTTTGGAATAACGAATTTTTAAATTATTTAAATAGTCACCCATTAAGTCTTTAATAAATGGCTCTTCCGACAAACGATAACCAAGAGTTACAGAAGGAAAAAAACCAAAACGCTTACCCGGCGCAAAATTTTCAGAACCATTGTAGGCACCATTGACTTCAAACAAATAGCGTTCTTTAAAATTATAAGTAAAACGACCTACCCAATCTTCTGAGCGATATTCATAATCAAAAGTACTTGTGCTACCATCCTCTAAAATAGTTTTCTTTTCACGACTAAATAAAGCCAAACCTGTTACATTATGATGACCAAAAGAACGTGCATAATTTAATGCTGCCTTATAATAAATCTTACGGGTATAACCATCTTCTAAAATATTGTCATAAGTTGCATAAGTTGGTAGATCCTGTGTTTCATCATCCGGCCATCTGGTCTCGTCATAATCATAAGATCCATCAGCATTTTTATATGAATAATCGTACACGCGAGAATAACGTATTAGATTTTCAGTACCAAAGTTACCACCTTCATAACGCTGAATAGTTGATTCATAGTTAGAACCAGTAGTATAAGATAACGAAGCACTTGCTTTTAATCCTTTAGTAATAAAGTCAAGATCCTGATCGAACTTAAAATCGTACATACCATCGAAGTACTTATACATACGCTGACCTAAATCTAATATAGCCACCATATTACCAGCCCCTGTATCATCGGCACCCCAGGTACCATTGCTCCACTTAACAGGGAAGCTGTTTTGATCGCCAGTATAAAGAGTATTAAAAAATACTGATTGTCCATAGCCATCTTCCGAGTTTCCATCGATACGGTAACCTGCTGAGTTACGATGAGCATAACTACCTGCTAAATTAACACTTAACTTACTTGTCTTGGTCAGATTCAAATCGAAATTTGCACGCCAGTTATAACGTTTATAATAAAAACGAGGGTCGAAGAGATCATTTTCTTCGGTTTTAAAGATATCACCATCATTCAAATAACCTAAGGAAACAAAATATTTCATAAACTCAGTACCCCCACGTACATTAATATTATACTGTTGCTGATACCCTGGTTGAATTACCTGGTCCCACCAATCCACGTTAGGAAATTCATCAGTATTACCAACTAAACCTGTTTCATAAGCATTTTCCCAGGCGCTAATCGTTGATTCGGGTATAACGTAATCCCATTGTCCATCATTTATTAATGCTTCATTCCACATGTTCATAGAAGTCACATAATCTGTAAATTCAGGTTTAACCATAGCTGTTTTAATACCATAGTTAGCTGAGAAACTAATTTGAGGTTTATCGGAAACAATACCACGTTTGGTAGTAATTAAGATTACACCGTTACCCCCTTTAACACCAAACACAGCAGTAGCCGAGGCATCCTTAAGGACAGATACTGTTTCTATTTCGTTAGGATCTACATCATCCATACCACGTTCCACACCATCTACTAAAACCAGTGGATCAGTATCTGAACTCCAGGAAGATACTCCTCGGATCATAATATCCAAGGCATCTGAGTCTCCCGGCTTACCATTACTTACCATTGAAGTTACTCCTGGCAGCATACCTTGTAGTGATTCTGTTACTGATGTGACATTACCTGTCTTCAGCATGTCGTCACCTTTTGCCTGAGCAATGGAAGCAATTGCAGAAGC
>JBFHEL010000139.1:0-9575 GCA_041584155.1 Saccharicrinis sp. | reverse complement strand
TAACGGCCTTTTTATGGGTAGTATGCCTATTCTATGGGGCATTGGCAGTAGCTATTTTTGCGAACCTCACGAGGCAGCCGATTATCAGTCGGTACACTTATTTTTAACAGGAGTTAGAGCACTTTTTGCGCCCATCATTGGCATTAAACTATATGAGTGGTTTGGCTTTAGCATTACTTACGCGGTTGGCATGATATTTTTAACATGTGCTATTTTATTGATGATTTATTCAGAGAAGAGGTTCCGGAAGTAGTTGAAAGTTTCCACGTTTTTCTCCATAGAAAAAAGTCCTTTGGGGAAAGATTACAAAGCTAAAAACTGTAATTCAAAACATCTGTTCTTCGTACGAAACAACCATATTCTGCTCTAGCCGCCGGGGCTCCTACTTTTTTCTCCAGTTAAAAAAGTAGGCAAAAAGACCGCCGACTGCACCTCAGTACTTACCCACTTTTGTCTTGTCAATGCAACAGAAAGAGCTCTCCCGTTCAAGAACCTTGTTGGATTTGTTTGCCAAATCCTTACAAGTTATAAGGCGGGATTTCTGTTCTACCATCGACTTCTACAAATGGGTCCCAAGTCCTAAGCTGAGGTCGGAAGCTCAACCTAAAAATTTGTATAAATAAAATTGCAATCACAAAAAGCAACTCTAACAACATGTTGGTTAGTTTTGCCCTGTAAGCGCCTAGTCGGATATAGAAAGTTGAAAGTATAAGCGAGCACTTGCTTTCCTGTTACTTGTTCCCTTCTCCTTGCTCCCTATCAAAGATACCTACTACCTCTTTTTCTTCAGAAACTTTGATAAGCTCCCACTGAATTGAATGATTTATTACATCTCCGGGTTTCATTACTTTTTCCGGGCTTAAGCACTCTAGTTCTGCAAAATAGGGGCAAGTAAAAATAGTCGCGCTTGTTCCTCCATCGGGGTAAATCACATTTTTAAATGGAGCAAAGCTCTCAACCATCAGCGTATCATTTACCAATCCTGCGACCCAGCCCTTTGCATCTGCCCCTATTTTTTGAGGATGCTCAATATGTGGTGTAAACTCCAGCCTACCATCTTTCACCTTATAACTTTCATCGGCCCAGTTTTTACCATCAGGCCAAACAGGTATATCAAAGCCATTTTCAAACACACTATCATTTTGCAAAGGCAGCCATGTTTTTTGAGGTGATTTTATTTGCGTCAGATTCCAGATGGTTAAAGGAATCGCATCTACTTCAGATGTTTTAGCATCTCTTATTTTTTCAAGCTTTTGATCGATAAAAACCTTGCACCCAGACTCTTCAATTGTAATTTTTCGGGTCAATTGCACCCCTAACAATTCACTAACGGGACTGGTAATTTCAACACCATTAGGTAAAATATGATATGTATAAGGACTACTCGTGAGCCAAGGATCGGCAATAAAACGACTACCGGTTAGCAGATGAAAATAATCTTCAGATGATGTTAACACTCTGTCGCCACCAAAATGTGTATTTCTTATCCCTTTTTGAATATACTCATTCGGAGCCAGCAGCTTTAAATCCTCAAAATCATCTGTTAAAAACAAGATATTTTCCTGATCGACAAAAGAATAATGAACAATTCGGGCAATTTCAGGAATAACAACCAAACGAATAGTATCGTTCGTTATTTCTATAGCTTTTCTGTTTTTGTATATTATTGCATTTACCATAGTCTTATTATTGCTTTTATTATGGAACTGCAAAAATAGGCTAACTATTTTTATTTACACAGCTAATAAATTAGTTTGTACCAAACCTACTAAAAACAGTAAAATAACTACAATAAAAGTTACGATAAAGGCATTATAGGAGAATTCTAGCAAACGATATTGCCGCATCAGAATTAAGTTAAACAAATAACTTGCCCTTGTTTGATTGCCTATCTGCAACTCCTGACTCTTCACAACTTCGTTCATAGCCTCTTCATATTCTTGGAGGCCCGGATTGGTAAAACTCATTAATACATTGTATTTTAAATCAGGATATTGATTTAAAATTTGTTTATTCAATGTACGTTTAATTAAAAAACCAGGTGTCTTCGACGATAACAAGGCTAATATTAATGAAACGCCTATCCCTATTAAGGCAAATACAACAACCATGGCTCCTAATGGAATATGCTCTACTACATAACTATAAAACACAATAAGGACAGATATTAAGGTTGTATCAATTCTAACTAATATCATTGATTTACGGTCAGTTAATGCCATTGAATTAAACAATGCCCTGTATTGGTTTCGCTGAAAATTAGTAAAAGATTTCCTGGGTTCTTTTTTAGTATAAAAAAGACCGTTTTCATTTTTTTTATGATCAAATATGGTATCCTCTTTATATTCGTTTATTCTTATATTCTCCTGTATATTTTGCATAAATCATTATTAATAAATCTCTTTTCTACAGACAAAGTAAATCATTTATATTGACATATGCAACTATGTGAATTATTACATTATTTAAGCTTAAATATTAATGTTTGTGAATTATTTAGGTGAGTATTCTCAAAATAGGTTTATTTGCAATTTAATAAAGTATTTCAGCTAAAATAAAAAGCATATTAAATGATAAACATACCCCAAACAGTAAAAACTAAAAACTGGTATATCCATCTAACACAATCTTTTTGGAGCAAGCCAGACCGTTTAACTGCGGCAAAAGTTGTTATTGCCATGCTCGTTCAGGCGGTACCTTTTGTTATTTGGGGCAATCTATTTATGGGCATTACACTTTCATTAGGCACGGTAGCTGCTGCTTTAGCTGAAACGGATGACCACCCCAACGGAAGACTCAAGGCCCTAATCATCACCATAATAGGATTTGCTATTACCACTTTTTCGGTATCATTATTAAAACCCTACCCCATTATTTTTGGCATCGGTTTTATAGCCTCAACTATTCTTTTTGTACTGATTGGAGGGATTAGCGAAAGATACCGGGGAATATCATACGGAGCCATTTTAATAGGTATCTATGCCATGATTGTATACCAAAAAGACATGGAATGGTACCTGCAGCCACTCTTGTTATGTTGCGGTGCATTATTTTATGGCATTATATCCTTGTTTCTTTTATATCAAAAACCATGGCGTTTGCTTGAAGAACAGTTATCAAGGGGTTTTATTACCTTATCGGATTACCTGGAAGAAAAGGCTAAAATTTTTCCTAATTATGAGAATAATGACGATAATTCAGATAACAGGTTAGCCATATTAAACATACAGGTAGTTTCTGCGCTGGAAAAATGTAAAGAAGTAATTAATATATACAATCAGGAAGTTGAAAGCAAAGATTTATTACCTTACCTTCAACGCTTTATGCTATTGCAAAGTTTACACGAACGGGCAGCCTCAAGCCACGAACGCTATGAAGTCCTTCAAAAGAAACTGGAATACAAGGAACTTCTGGAAGGCTTTTCTGAGTTATTGTATCAACTCTCACATGCCACCCGCCTGGTTGCAGAAAACATGCTTACAGGAGTTGTTTACAGGCATCCCGTTGGCATTGGCTGGATAGTAAGTGCGCTGGAGTTTGAAATAGAAAAGCTTCCGAAATACGACAAACAGATACTTGAATTATTGCTTCATAACCTTTCCCGTTCTCATCAATCGTTAAAAAAACTCGACACACCTGAAGAAAGTACTTCTATACCCCGTTTAGGGCAAGATAACAGAAGTATTTATATGAAGATAAAAGATCAGCTGAACTGGAAACATCCCCGACTACGCTATGCCATAAGACTAAGTACATGTTTTTTAATAGGCTATCTTTTAGTGCATTTCTTCAAACTAGATAATGGTGAATGGATCATGCTCACCTCGCTTTTCGTAAGTCAACCCACCTATAGCGAAACCCGGAGAAGGCTGTTTCAACGTATTTTGGGGACCCTAACAGGAGTAATTGCGGGTGTTTCTTTATTACATTTTTTACCCACCAATGAAGGCCAGCTTGTGTTGGTTTTAGTGAGCACCTATTTCTTTTTTTACTTTTTACGAAAGAAATATTCTTACGCTGTTATATTTATTACCATTTATGTATTAGCCAGTAATAGCATAAGTGCCAGCACTGATACCGAGATTCTACTTCCCCGTATAATTGATACTTTTGCAGGAGCCTTCATTGCCTTTTTAGCCATTCGTCTTCTATGGCCCAATTGGCAACACAAACAACTCCCTCTTCTTTTATCATCGGCACTGGCAAACAACGCCAGCTATCTTAAACATATATGGATAGAATATCAAAAGCCTCAGGATGATGATTATAATTACAGACTGGCCAGAAGACTGGCTCACAAATCAGATAATGCCCTGACTCTTGCCTGGCAAAGTATGCAGGTAGAACCTAAAAAACGAAAAAAAATGATGAAGCAGGTCTTTACGCTTACCTACCTAAACCATGCCTTATTATCTCATCTTTCTGCTTTTGGTGCTCAGCGCGAAGAATTATCGACAGATCTGGGTGATATACATGATGTCATCAATAATATCGAAAAAGCACTAATACTGGCCTCTGAAAAACTTAACCAACAAGTTTCTGATGATAGCCATATTCACCTTACTCCTGTTTTAATGCAGCTGAAAGAAAAAATTAGTGACGAAACAGTAAAAGAAAGACAACAGCAATTGAGGTTATTATATAACATTACCGCTGTAAGCCAAAAACTATTACGGGAATCTGAAGCAATGCCCTCAAACAGTTAGCATATAATTTAACTAAAAGTCGTTTATTTTTATAGGTAGAAAACTCTTTAGTTACCTTTTGTACTTACCTTACCAGTAATAAAACAAAAAAAACGACAGAGCTTACATCAATTTATAAATAGTACATCAAGAACAAAGATATTAGATTACCTACAAAAATATTCAACAAAAAGGATAATCATCTGTATGTTAAACAAAAAAAGAAGACTATTTCTACTACTGTGTAAAAAATTAATGCTCAATAGGGGAACCAAGAATTGATTTATCCTTTCAATTGATCAATATGCTGAGTCAGCTTTCCCATTTCAGCCTGGCGGTTGAGAGAATAAGTACCGGATTCAATTTCGACCAGATTATATAACGCCAATGCCTTCAGATAACAGGCTTCTGCCCTATCCTCATCATCTGCTGCCAGATGAATATGGCCACCCTGTACCAACAGACCTGCAATTACTTCAAGACCCTCGTAGCTTTCTCCAAACTCATGTTCAAAAATAGCTCGCAATTGGTTCACATCCATTTCTAACATGCTGTCTTCATTCATATTTAAAGCACGTTGTAGTCCATCGTTATATAATTTTTGAGCTTGTTTTATCTCTCCCTTTTTCAACAATCCCAAAATAATGGCAATCATCTTGCCTATCTCTTCTATCATTCTTAAGATATAATCTTTTCTAATCATCGCAGGTCGTAATCGTTTTGTTCAATACAAATATATCATTCAAGATAAGTTTTTATTCATACAAATGTAATAATGAAATGACTTATATTTGAAGCTCTAACTTAAAAAAGAATTGAAATGATTATTGATAGCTTAGATAATGTAAAACACTACCGAAATTTAAACGAGAGAATTAAAAAAGGTCTGGAATTTATTGAAGAAATAGACTTTAATACCATTGAACCCGGCAGGTACAATATCGATGGCGATGATATTTTTGCCCTTGTTCAGGAATACAACACCAAGGAACCCATTGATGCTAAGCCAGAAGCTCACGAGAGATACATTGACATTCAATATGTTGACAAAGGTGCAGAGCAAATGGGATATGCTCCTCTGGAAGATCAGGAGGTGTTAATTCCTTATAATGCAGAAAAGGATCTTGTTTTTTACAAAGCAGAGCTGAGCCTGCTCAAAGTTGAAGAAGGAATGTTTACTATTTTCTTTCCTAACGACATACATGCACCGGGTATTAAGATTGGTGAATCAAAAGCCGTAAAAAAAGTAGTGATTAAGGTGCTTGCATAAAAAAGCAAACCCCATCTGAACTATTTCAGGTGGGGTTATTTTATACTTATTATTTTATTCGGGCCAGATCACACATTCATTTTCATCATCCCAAAGAGGGCCAAACTGAATTTCCGATACTTTTCCGTCTTCAAACCAAAAATTAATGCTGGACTCATAAAAAGATATCACTTCATTATCAGGACTTTCCGGCGAAGAAACATCTTCTCTTTCATATTCTCCCAGTTCCAAACCAGAAACTTTTTCAAGCAGTTCCTCATCTGAAACACCAATTAACTTCATACCCTCTAAAACTGCCGCGGGATCACTAACAGCAATAGAACTTAAACGCCAGTCGTCCAATTCATCAAACGAAACAGATACTTCTATTTCATCATAATGAAAAGCCTCAGTATTATCATCTGATTCTTCACTGCTGGCATATTGATCCACCTCATCAGGTTCGCCTAAAACTTTTTTAACTTCTGATCGGGTCATACCAAAACGGATATCATCTAAACCCTTTCCAATTAAAATGTCCTTCATGTTATGTATAATTTGAATTCGTGATGCAATATAAGGGAATAAATGAAGATATATCTCTCTGAAAAGCTATTTTTACAACAATTGTAAAGCTTTTTTAAAATCCTGTGCCGAGCTTATCATATGAAAATTCTCCGGAATACTGGATGCATGCTGTTTAACCTGCAAACCGGTTATATAAAATGGAGTGTCTGGAAATTCTTCTTTATAGGAAGTCAGGATAGTATGCAATTCATCATTTGACGGAGGACTGACAAAAGAGGTAAAAAACGCATCTGCCTTTTGAATTTCATTCACCACTTTTAAATCACTAAAAGGCAATAACATACCTAAATAAATTACATTAAAACCTTCCTTTCGGGCCAATAAACTATAAAACAATAGGCCTATTTCATGCAGCTCATCCTCTGCCAAAAAGAAAGTAATTTGCTTTCCTGATTTTTTTGTCCCCATTTCATTATCAATGGCCACAATCAGTTTTTGACGTATAAGATTGCTGATAAAATGTTCCTGAGCGGGTAAAATAGAACCTGCTTGCCACAAAACACCAATCCTATCTAAAAATGGAAAGAGAATTTCCTCAACTGTATTTTCAAATCCTCTTTTAATAATGGAATGGGTGAGCACATTGTTAAATTTCGCTTCATTTAGTTCAAGCATGGCTACTACCAGACTTTCAATCTGAACATTCACATTACAGGTATCCAAACAAAGATCCAGCACGCGTTCTTTCAACTCCTGATTATCGAGTTTTGCAATTTTTGATATTTTAAATCCGTTTTGATTTAAAATAGAGATATTTAAAATCCGTTTGAGGTCAAGATCGGTATATTTTCTAATATTGGTTTCGCTACGTAATGGTTCAACAATATTATACCTCCTTTCCCAAATACGAATGGTATGTGCCTTTATTCCAGAAATCTTTTCCAGATCTTTTATTGAATATTCTGCCATTTCTATGAGTTGATAACGATTACTACAAATTACATAGTTATCTAAAAAGATTTATACTTCATTAACGAGATTATATCATTTTTTGTTCATCAAACAGCAATAAATATTTATCAAAAGGGAAATGTGTTAAATGTGTGTGAGGTTTATGCTTAACTTATGGCACAATAACCTTATCTATGGCATGAACAACACCATTTGTGGCTTGTACATCGGCAAGTATCACATGTATATCTTCGTCAATAGTTACTCCATCTGAAATATCTACCACAATAGATTTATCCTCATTTAAGGTTTGAAAAGTACCATTGGTTAAATCACTGGATCTAATATTACCGCTCACTACATGGGCCAACAGTACTGAAGTTAATGTTTCTGTATCAATATCATCAATTCCTGAAACACCTAAATCAATAAATAGCTCTTCAAACGCTTCGTCAGTAGGAGCAAAAACAGTAAACGGGCCATCTCCCGATAAGGTCTCAGCCAATTCGGCCTTTATTACCGCATCAACTAAGTTACTAAAAATACTATTGTTGATAGCTGCATCCACTACTGTTCCCGGCGAGAGCACTCCATTAATAACATGAATAATACCATTTGTAGCTACCACATCTGTTAAAACAACCGAAGC
Source organism: Saccharicrinis sp. (assembly GCA_041584155.1). Taxonomy (GTDB): domain Bacteria; phylum Bacteroidota; class Bacteroidia; order Bacteroidales; family Marinilabiliaceae; genus Saccharicrinis. The sequence continues at coordinate 1,513 of JBFHEL010000139.1, read as the reverse complement.
CTGAGCATTTAAAACAACTCCATCAGAAACATCAATGTATATGCTGGTATAATTATCCTGGTAAGTACTTAAACTACTCACATATCCTGATGCCACATCTGCTGATGGCACAAAGGCATCCACAACATGATACAATAGTATAGGCGCCAATTCTTCCTGCGTTAGGTCATCCAGAGTAATACCCATATTGTCTAAAAAAGTTGAAAAAGCATCGTTGGCAGGTGCAAACACAGTAAAATTATTAGCATCATCATCCAAAACAGTAGCTAACTCAGCCTTAACAACAGCTGAAGTTAAACTGCTTAAATCAGCATTGGCTATAGCGTGATCGGTTATAGAAGGAGGTAACATTACTTTGTCAACTACGTGAATCACGCCATTATCGGCAACAATATCGGCATTTGATATACTTACTGAACCATTAATCATCAGATCATCTGAAGAAAAATAAATCGAGTAATAGTATCCGTCTTGTTTCTCACTTACTGAAGAATAATATCCGGTAGTTAATGAACTGGACAGATTACTTCCGCTGACTACATGATATAAAAGTATCTCAGTCAGATCATCAGTAGAAATATCATCTAAAGAGCTCACTCCTAAATCTGTAAGCAAATCTTCAAAGGCATCATTAGTCGGTGCAAAAACAGTATACTCAGTCACCCCATTTAAGGTTGATACCAAATCGGCCTTGGTTAAGGCTTCTACTAAAATTGAAAACGTGGCATCGTCAACCGCAATATCAACAATTGTATTGGTTTCTTCTACCATTGTTTCATTATCATCATCACAGGCCATGGTTATAAAAGGTAAGCATAGCAGAATTATAATTATTACAAACCAATTAATTTGATTTGGTTGAAATCGGGCATTACTTTTTTTCTTTTTCATCGTCTTTTAATTTTAAATTACAGGATGCGCTTTCAACAGATAACCTTACCGCGCGAAATAAAATGAATCTGCTAAGCGCTTGTTGTGCTGAGTGAAACCCAGACTGAAAATGAAATTCAAAAATTAAACACAAAGACTTTGTTTTTGTTTAATGTTTTTTAATAATATTTAAACAATTACACCTATTAACCAGGAAAACTTTAGCCCTGATTTACAAAACTAGCTTATCAATCAACTTTCTTTTACACTTTTCACGCAGCGTATTAAACTGAAATTGAATTTATTTACAGAAAAAATGGAGTTTTTTCAGTTTTCAGAGAACTCGATTTGTTTTAATGCTGCATTTTGACAAACCATTAGCTTTCAACCATTAATCACCTTATAATTAATCACATACAATCATTAGCTTTAATTTAATTTCGTCTTAAATATTTACAATTAAGCAAATGCCGAGTAGATATAAACAAGGGTTCATGCCTCCAAAACAGCACTAAAAACCCAATAGACAACCGCAAAAAGCTTATAAGATATTTTACCATGTATGTTTCGTATAAAAGATTAACTTTGTAGCATAAATAGCAATAAGTATTATGATAAAGTCAATGACCGGATTTGGTAAATC
>JBFHEL010000138.1:0-9577 GCA_041584155.1 Saccharicrinis sp. | reverse complement strand
GATGATTGGGGTATTCATTCAAACACCTATCAAGTAGAACTGCCCATTAAATTCTTAAGGAATTTTACCCTTTACCCGAGCTTCAGATATTACGACCAAACAGCGGCCGACTATTTTGCACCTTTTGATACCCATCTTTCCACCAGTACCTATTACACATCGGACTATGACTTATCAAAATTTAATGCTACACAATATGGCATTGGTCTATCCTATACCGACATCTTTACCCATTTTAAAATAGGAAAATTCGCATTAAAGAGTGTGGATTTAAAATACAACAACTACGAACGAAATACAGGACTAAAGGCGAACTATTTTGCATTTTCAATTAAACTAATTAAAGATTAAAAAAACGGGAAGCTTAGGTTAAGCTTCCCGTTTTTGCAATCATCAAACCTATTTATTTACGAAAAAAAATTAATCTTTCAGTTTAAACAACAACTCCCCACCTTGCATTATTTGTTGATGCGTGATGGTTAGTTCATTCAATTCTTGCCCGTTTAAAAACACTTTATCTATCAACACATTTCCTTCTCCGAAATTTTCTGTTTTAATTTCAAATTTCTTACCATTAGCCAGATTAAAGGTAGCTTTAGGCATCCAGGGGGATGTGATGTGATAAATTCCATTGGCGGGATTAACAGGATACATTCCTGTAGCCGACATAACCAGCCAGGCCGACATTTGTCCGCAATCCTCATTCCCGCAGTATCCATCTGGTTGTGTAGAATATTGCGATTCAATGATTTGACGCACCATTTTTTGAGTCTTCTCTGGCTGACCTATCTGGTTATACAAATAAGCCACATGATGACTTGGTTCGTTCCCATGGGCATATTGCCCAATCATTCCCGTTGAAAAGATAGGTAATTCATCATTTGGATCATCATAGTAATTAAACATCGAATCCAGCTTGGCTGTATAAGCATCTTTACCTGTTATTTCTACTAAACCCGGAATATCGTGCTGCACATGCCAGAAATATTGCCAGGCATTACTCTCACAGAAATACGTGGTATATTCCTTTGGAACAAAGTGTTTGATAAATTTTCCATCTTTACCCTTAGGTCGAAAGAAGGTAGATTCTTCATCGTACAAATTCTTCCAGTAATTAGCTCTTTCGCTGAAATATTTATAATCATCAACTTTACCCAATGCCTTAGCAAAGGAAGCAATACACCAATCATCATAGGTATATTCCAAGGCAATAGAAACGCTCCAATGCCCTTTATGCTTATCGTCCATGGGCACATACCCATATTTTTTATAATCAGGCAAGTTCCAGGCATCACTCATAGCGGTAGCTTTACAAGCTGCGTATGCTTTTTCTGCATCCATAGTAATTCCCTTGAAATAGGCATCTACAATCACCGGAACAGAATGATAACCGATCATCATATTCGTTTCATTACCCGCAAAACTCCATACTGGCAACAGACCTGTTTCATTGTAATGGCTCATAAAAGAACTCACCATATCCTCTACCCGATCCGGAGTAAGAATAGTATAAAGAGGATGCGCAGTACGATAGGTATCCCAAAGAGAGAAAGTCTCTAACTTATCATAACCAATAGCCTGATGATAGTTACCATCGGCACCCTTGTACCAGCCATCCACATCGGAGTGTAACGAAGGCGTTAAAAAACAATGATACAGATTGGTGTAGAAAATCACTTTTTGCTCATCTGTTCCTTCAATAGCAATTAAACTTAATTGCTTTTCCCATTTGGCATTTGCATCTGCAACCACCTGATCAAAATCCCAATCATTACATTCGGTCTGCAGGTTTTTCTTTGCCCCGTCAATAGAATAAGAGGAGAGTGCTAATTTTATCAGTACCTCTTCCTTTTCCTGGGAAGCAAATGTAATTACTGCTTTAGTTTTTGTGGCTTTAACCTCATTCGCATCAACCCTTTTACCATCGGCATAAAAATCAATCTGTGCAACAGGTTTTGACAGTTTCATAACAAAATGCTCACGTTGATCTGGGGCCCATCCTTTGGAATAACGATAACCCACAATGGTGTTTTCATCCTCTAATTTAAGATAAGTTTCAACAGGATTATCCCAGTTGAGTTTATACCCCAAATCAACCAGAATTTTCGATTCCTCATCTTTAGGAAAAGTATAGCGATGCATACCCACGCGTTCTGTCGCTGTTAGCTCAGCCTTAATGCCCGAACTCAACAGATCGACTGCATAATACCCCGGGGAAGCCACCTCTTTATCATGACTAAACATAGAATAGGGACGGTACTCATCCTGATCAGGCCACAGATCGTCAGTAAATTGACTATTGTATGGCATAACCAAAATATCGTACAGATCACCAGCCCCTGTTCCTGTCAGGTGCTTGTGACTGAATCCGCCAATGGTAGAATCCGGCCAATAGTAACCAGAAATACGGTCCCACCCCGGCAAGCCATTATCAGGGCTAAGCTGCACCATTCCAAAGGGCACAACAGCCCCCGGGTAGGTATTTCCTGGTCCATCTGTTCCAATGAACGGATCAACATAAGAAGTAAGCTTAGCGCTTTCTACTTCGTTGTTTGTAGTTTGACAAGAAATTATACCCACTACAAATAATAATAAAATAAAGTATCGATTCATTTTTTTACTTATTTGAATCTGTTACAAACCAATAACCAAACAGGCACTTCGAACACAAAGAAACACATAGAATAATCTGGTGTTTCTTTGCTTGTAGAATGCCCTGGCGGTAAAAAATTATATTGAATTATTCTTTACAAATTCAATAATCTCAGGTATACGCCCAAAAGCAATACCAACAACAGTATCTGCTGCTCCGTAATACACTACCACTTTACCTTCTTCATCATGAAGCGAGGCACAAGGAAACAAAACATTAGGCACATCACCATTCATTTCATAATCAGTAGCAGGAGCTAATAGATATGGCTGAGTTCTAAACAATACTTTATCAGGCTGCTCCAGATCTAACAAGGCAGCTCCCATAGAATAACGGAATCCACTACAAGTTTTAATTACTCCATGATAAAACATCAACCAACCATCATTTGTTTTAATAGGCACGCCACCAGCACCAACTTTTAAACATTGCCATGCACTATCTTCGAAAGGAGTAACCTTTAATACAGAACGATGTTCGCCCCAGAATTTCATATCCGGGCTGTAGCTGAGGTAAATATCACCAAAAGGAGTATGACCGTTATCACTCGGACGGCTCAACATACAATATTTACCATTAATTTTTTCAGGGAAAAGAACCCCATTACGATTAAAAGGCAAGAAGGCATTTTCGCATTGAAAAAACTCTTTAAAATCGAAGGTATAGGCAATACCAATAGTTGGTCCGTGATAACCATTACACCAGGTCACCCAATAACGGTCTTCGATAAAAGTAACGCGCGGATCATACTTATAATCGGAATGAATCATTTCGGTATTACCGGCTTGCATAACAATAGGTTCAGGATTAATATCCCAATTAATTCCATCCTTACTAAACCCAGCATGAATATTCATTTGCACGGCCTTATTATCGCAACGAAACACACCAGCAAAACCATCTTCATAAGGAACGACGGCACTATTAAAAATACTATTTGATGTAGGTGTTTCGTATCGTCCTATAATTGGATTTTGTGAATATCTCCACATTACATCTTTGCATCCTTCGGGTCTCTCTTCCCAAGGAATTGTATTCTTACTAATCATATCTCAAAACTTTATATTGTTTATAATTTAATTTATTTCTTTTTCAGGATCACTATAGGTAAAGGGCACGAAATAAGCGGCCAGCAGAGCAGGTATGGTTGCGATAAGCACCCATACAAAAAATATTTTATATCCTAACCAATCACTCAGGTAACCACTTAACATAGATGGAATCATAAAACCAAGATTCATAATTCCGGTAGCAAATGCATAATGTGCAGTTTTATATTTTCCGGGAGCGATCTGCTGCATCATAAAGAGCATCAATCCCACAAAACCAAAACCATAGCCAAAATACTCCAGAATAACGGCAACGGAAATAACATAAATACTATCAGGTTGATTCATGGCCAGATAAGTATAAACAGCAAATGGGATATTAAACACCAGAGCTAATTTAAACAAGGTATTTTTTAATCCTTTGGTGGAAATAAAATAGCCTCCTAACAAGGAACCAATAACAAAGGCAGCTGCACCAAAAGTACCATATACCAATCCTATTTCTGAGGTACTCATCCCGAGCCCTCCATCGGCTTGGGCAGCCTTAAAGAAAAGAGGGGCAATTTTAATGGCAAAACCTTCGGCAAAACGATACAGGATAATAAAGATGATACTCCAAATGATATTTTTCTTTTGAAAAAATGTTTTAATCACATCCATGAGGGTATTCATTCCTTCTTTAAATGACTTTACCTCAGTAGCCTGACCTCCACCTGGCAACATACGGATGTGATATAAGCCCAATAAAAACATTACTGTTCCGTAAGTACCCATCACAACCATCCAGGCATATTTTACACCCATGGTTTTTTCCAATTCACCGGCCAAATACACAAACCCTCCTGCTGATACAATCTTAGCAATATTATATGCTGCACCCTGCCAACCAATATATTTAGCCTGAAGCTTTGGTGTCAACACACTTAAATAAACCCCATCAGTGGCTATATCATGTGTAGAACCACTAAAAGCAATAACCGCCAGCAAGGCAATGGAATAGGTAAAGAAATCATCTAAAGGCAATGACAAAGCCACCAAAGCAAAAGTGGCACCGGTTACCAATTGAGTAGCCACAACGAAATGCTTTTTTGTTTTAAACATCTCAAGCAAAGGGCTCCACAAAGGCTTTAATGTCCATGGCAGCATAATTAACGAAGTCCACAAGGCAATTTGCGAATCGCTAATCTCCATATTCTTATACATCAGCGCAGATGCTTGAGCGATAGCCACAAAAGGCAATCCCATGGCAAAATAGACCGTAGGAACCCATAGGGCCGGATTCCGCATTTTAGTTCCTTTTTGTTTCATTTTTTATAATTTTTCCAACTTTCTAATGACCTTTTTTATTTTATTGATATCGGATGCTTTTATTTGATTCTCAGGCAAATCCTTAGACCCATTAAAACACACTTCATTCCAGCCAAAAACCGGTTCTTGCACATAGATTTCGGACAGGGAAGCGTGAAAAGACTTTACTCCTGTTTTTAAGGCTATTTCCTCAATATTTATTTCATCCACTCCACCACCAGGCATAATATGCAAGCGGTCACCTGCACTCTTTTGCAATTGCGCAATTAGGTCAACCCCATCAATGGCTTTATTCTTTTGTCCCGAGGTTAACAACCTGTTTACTCCCATAGAGAGAATAGATTCCAGGGCTATAAAAGGATTTTGACAATGATCAAAGGCGCGATGAAAAGTAACCGGCAAGCCCTTGGCCGCTTCAATCAACCGGCAACACTGATCATAATTTATTAATCCATCAGATTTTAAAGCACCGATAACCACTCCGTCGGCACCAAAAGCAATAGCCTGTTTAATATCGCGTATCATCAATTCCTCTTCAATTTCATCATACACAAAATTACCCCCTCGTGGACGTATCAGTACAAAAACATCGACTGCAGACAATTCTTTGGCCACAGCAATCATTCCTGCCGACGGTGTTGTACCTCCTTCAATCATATTATGGCATAGTTCAATCCTATCAGCTCCTCCTTGACGGGCAGCTATAACCGATTGAATATTACTTGCACAAATCTCTAATTCAAAACTATTCCTCTCCATCAAACTTACTCATTAACCTCCATAACAACCTCCATTTTTCCACCCTTAACCACCTCATTATGATTGATAAAAAAGGATTTGAGAGGTTGACCATTCCATTTAACAGCGCTAATCCTGTTATTTCCTGCATGGCTATTTTTAACTATTTCAAAGACTGAGCCGGCATAGAATCGTTGATCTAATTCAATAGTTATCTTATCAAACACAGGAGTAGTAAGAGTATAATTCATATCACCAGGACAAACAGGATATATTCCCATCATACTATAAACTACCCAGGCACTCATGGTTCCACAATCATCATTGCCGGGAATTCCGTCGGGTGAATTTTTAAAATAAGTGGCGATTAATCGAGTAGTTTCTTTTTGAGCTCTCCACTCCTGCCCTTTAACATAATTAAACAGAAAAGGATAATGCATATCAGGTTCATTGGCCATATCAAATAAGTTCTGATCAAAAACGTTCTGCAACTTTTGGCTAAATTTTTTACCCCCACCGTTTAGTTTAATTAAACCTTTTATATCATGGGGTACGCCAAAGGCATATTGCCAGGCCGTTCCTTCATGAAAACCATGAACCGGGGCAAAGTCTTTTCCTTGGAGTGGGTCAAAATCTTCAATAAATGTACCATCTGCCTTTTTAGGACGAAGCATCTTAAATTCCTTCTTATCGAAATAGTTTACATAACCTTTTGATTGCTTCATAAACCTCTCATAATCATCTTTTTTACCCAACTCTTTGGCCAACATAGCCAAACTCCAATCGGCAACATAATACTCCAGTGCAATGGAAGTTGAGTTGTCATAGGCTTCGGTGAAAGGCACATATGCATTTTTTAAATAAAAGTCATTGACAGTCCTAATTTTATTGTTTTGCTCAAGTGTAGTAGCCGATTTTATCATTGCTTCATAGGCTTTTTCTACCTCAAAATCGGTCAAGCCACGCAGGTAAGTATCTGCGATAACAGGAAAAGAAGGATCACCACTCATAGTATATGTTTCTTTACTATTAAGCTCCCACTTAGGTAACCAACCTCCTTCCTGATACATATCTACCATTGAGCGCACCATATCCAACTGTTTATCGGGATATACCAAACTCATTAGAGGATGAAAATTGCGATAGGTATCCCATAATGAAAACACAGTATAACGGTTTCTATCCTTAACCTCACCAATACCATGAGTCTCCATCATAGGATATTGGCCATTCACATCATTCAAGATATTGGGATGGATATTCATATGATAAAGGGCAGTATAGAAAACTGTTTTCTGATCATCACTCCCTCCCTCTACTTTTATTTTTGAAAGAACAGACTCCCATTCTTGTTCGGCATCCTTACGAGTTGTATCAAAAGCAAAATCATTGGATTCAAACTCCAGGTTTTGGCGTGCATTTTCAATACTTACATATGAAACCCCAACTTGCACCATGATAGACTCCTTATCTTTGGTAGCAAACGAAAAATAAGCACCAATGCTATCTCCAGCTATGGGATACATAAATTCCTCGTAATACTTGAACTGGTTATTTGTGGCCGACCAATCACCTTCGGCTTTCATTGCAGGCATTTTTTTAAAGGCTCCAAAGGATTTTGCTGGTTGACTAAAGCGAGCCACAAAATACACCGGACGCTCAGAATGACCATGATAACAAAAATTACCTGTCATACGCCATCCCTCCACTTCGTGGTTATTTACCACTTTCAGATAAGCTCCGGATTCATTGGTAAGGCTATTTCCCAGATCAATAAGAATATTGGATTGTCCCTCAGGAAAGGTAAACTTACTTAGACCAGTTCGAGGTGTTGCTGTCACTTCTGCTTTCACCTGATATTTATCCAGCATGCAGCTAAAATAACCCGGATGAGCTATTTGTTCTGACATGACAGAACCATATTCTTTCAGATTGGCCGTTACTTTACCCGTTGTAGGCATTACCATAATCACTCCTAAATCGGGGCATCCTACCCCACTCAGATTGACATGTGAAAAGCCTGTTAAAAATGTATTATCCCAGGAATAAGGTGTTGACCACCAACGTGCATCTTTGTCCCATGTATTTTTATCGGAGCCCGTTACATTAAAAGGCACTACAGAAACCATTCCCTGCGGCACTACAGCACCCGGATTAGTTGTTCCGAAATTGCTTGTTCCTATAAAAGGATTGACGTATTGGGTTAGCTTTTGAGCATGTACAGACCCACAAACCACCAACATTACCCATAAAAAAATACAATTCAACTTTATCATCATGCTTATTTTTACTTTAAACTATGCCTCTTTCAACTTTAGTGCTAATTGACCAATATCTCATCGATAAACATAAATCCTCTGTGACCAGAAGCTGCATGCCAGGATGGAATCACCCCATAATTTTCGGCAATTACTTTCACATAGCGTGCCTTTGTATTTTTCATACTAAATTCAGGCCTTTGCAGAAATGGTTTCTCTAATTTTTTTTGAGCAAATTTTAGCGAAGCATAGCTTACCTTTTTAAAATTAATATTATCATCCGACACATAAATTGAAATTGCTGAAGGAGGGAATATCCACACCCCGGTATTTGAGAGAAATCCCAGGCTCACATTATTTATTGTGATGTCCTTCCCAAAATCAATGGTAGCAACCATATCATTGCCATTAAAACCTGTCCATCGACTATCATTAAATTGAGCCGTCCCTATTTTCTGATCGAATAACATACTCCCATCAGAATTACCAAATTTTTCCGGTTTATTTTCCAGCATCAGCTTAGGATAACCTTCTGTCAATTCATTAAAAGCCCTGCCTGCATAATAATTACGCTGGTAAACAAAACTCGGTTTTAATCCATCTGCGTAAGCTATGGCTTTCAATGTTGAAGCCTTATCGATGCTTATCTTTTGGTTATATCGTTTACTACGCTTGGTGGGTGTATGCCCATTTAACGTATAAAATATATCGGCATTAGGTGTATTACAAACCAGTTCTATCTGGCGACTACCTTCAAAGACCTCACTATCATCTTTATCAAAGGGTTTAAATGTAATTTCAGGCAAAACATTATTGGTCTTCTTTATCTGTACGCTCGAAACGGGCATATCCTCGTTGCTGGCGCCATAGCTTTTATTGGGTTTACTACCCATCTCAAAAACGATCTCTCCACCCTGCATAATCTGCTCATGGGTAATAAACGTTTTAGTAAAAGGTTTACCGTTGAGGGTGACAGACTGAACAAATTTATTTTTTTCAGGATGATTATGGGCTTTTATGAAGAACTGCTTTCCATTTTCCAGATTTACCGTTGTCTCCTCAAACAAAGGAGAACCAATAATGTATTTTAAATCGCCAGGACAAACAGGGTAAAAACCCATCGCACTAAAAACAAACCAGGCCGACATTTGTCCCAAATCATCATTATTAATTAAACCATCCGGAGTATCCTTATAGAAGTTATTTATTACCTGACGAACATACTGTTGCGTTTTCCAGGGCTGACCTGCATAATTATATAAATAAGGCATATGTTGAGAAGGCTCATCACCATGACCATATTTACCTATAAAACCTGAGATATCCACATGAGTATCGCCGGCTATTTGTGTTGTATCGGTAAAAATTGCATCCAACCACTCCGCAAAAGTCTGCTTACCTCCCATGAGGTTCATTAATCCATTAACATCGTGAGGCACATAGGCTGAATAACCCCACATATTACCCGAAACATAATTACCGATTAAATCGTCCCAGACAGTAAGATCCATTTCGCGCCATTCGCCGGTCAGGTACTTAGAATATAAAAATTTCTTATCCGGGCGATAAAG
>JBFHEL010000137.1:0-9597 GCA_041584155.1 Saccharicrinis sp. | reverse complement strand
GTAAGTGAAAGTGTAGTATAATAATGGTTTGTTTTTAGTATTTGATTCACTTTTACATTAACAAAATTTAAGATTGTTAATCATTATTTAATCATTACTAAAAACAAAGAAACATGAAAAAATTATTTACTCTTTCCTTATTGATGCTTGTCGCATTTGTTGTAAAAGCACAAAGCTTACATACTATAGATTTTGAACCTGATGGTGTTGGTGCTGATTGGGAATGGTCAGTGGCTGAGAATGATGATAATCCGGCTATTGAATTTGTAAGTAACCCATTGAGTGATGATGTAAACTCTTCGGCAACAGTAGCTAAATTTACAGCCAGAGAAACAGGAAATAACTGGGCATTATGTTATACCGATGATGACGGGGAGTTTACCTTTGATGAATCAAATTCAACCATAACCATTAAAGTATTTAAAACAGTGATTAGTAATATTGGCTTTAAGGTAGAAGGAGGGACAGGAAACGCAACTCAGCTTTTAGTGGCTAATACTATAACTGACGGATGGGAAGAGATTACCTTCGATTTTTCTTCATTAGAGGGACAAAAGTTCAGTCAGTTTGTAATTATTCCGGATTTTATTTCCGATTATGTAGATGGAACAGATAGAACTGAGGAAACATTTATTTATTTTGACGATATTCAGATAGCAGATGGTGAGGTAGTTGTTCTTGCAGAGCCTTTAGTAGCTTCCCCAACTCCAACTGAGGATGAAGCGAATGTAATTTCCATTTATAGTGATGCATATACCGATGTGGCAGATACTGATTTTAATCCAAATTGGGGACAGTCAACGGCTGTGTCTTATGAAACAATAGGAGATGACAATGTGCTTTTATATTCATCCTTAGGTTATCAGGGAACACAATTTACCAATCAAGATGTTTCTGATTATGATTACTTACATATTGATTTCTGGACGGCTAATTCTGAAGATTTAAATATGTATCTTATTGGTGCTGATGGTGAAACCTATTATGCTTTAACTATTTCACTTGAAGAGTGGGTAAGTACAGATATTCCTCTGTCAACTTATGATGCTGTTGATTTAAGCGATGTATATCAGTTTAAAATAACAGGAAACGGAACTATCTGGATTGATAATTTGTACTTCTGGAAAGATGTTTCTACTTCTGTTACAGAAACCAAAGAAAGTGAAGTTCATGTTTACCCTAATCCGGCGTCTGATAGATTAAATATTCAGGGAGTAGATGATGGAGAAATTGTTCAGATTTATAACGTGACCGGAACTTTAGTTAAGAGAGTGGAGTTGAGCGGAGGTGTTGTTTCTGTTACAGATCTTTCTCAGGGAGTATATTTTGTTTCGGTAAATGGAACTACAATGAAAATTATAAAAAAATAATATAAACTAAAGAGGGGACCTTTCCCCTCTTTTTTATTTGTCATGACAGCTATGTTAAACAGAAATAAATACGATGTAGCTGCTGTTAACCTTTTCCTTTGGTTGTTGTAAAAGTAGAGTAAATTTAAAGCCTAAACTATTAAGCAAAACAATGATACATATGAAGAAAATTTTGTTGGTAATGGTTGTTTGTGGATACTCCTTTCTGATGTGGGGGCAGGAATATAAGTTGGTTTGGGAAGAAAATTTTAACGGAACATCATTGGATTCCTCTGTCTGGAATGTAGAACAAAAGGAAGGAGTTTGGAATACCGAAGCAAATCAGGAGTTGCAGCATTATATCTATGATAATGTTACGATAGGAGATGATGGGATTGGAAATAATTGTTTGATCCTCACTGCAAAAAAAGAATCCTACAAGGGCTATTCTTTTACCTCTGGCAGGATAGATACCAAAGGAAAATATCGGTTTAAGTATGGTAAAATTGAAGCTCGGATAAAATTACCTGATTTAGCTAATGGCTTATGGCCAGCATTTTGGCTGTTGGGAGATACTTGTTTAAGATGGCCTGAATGTGGCGAAATAGATATTATGGAAGCAGGGCATGCTGAAGGGATTAATACTCACCAGCAAAATCTAATGTTTGGCGGTGCGCTGCATTGGGAGCATGAAAATAATTATGCAGGTCATGGAACAACATCTGTCGCCCCGGATTTTTTGCATACCGATTATCATGTCTACTCACTGCTATGGGACAAAACAAGTATGTCTATGTATGTTGATCATAGCTCAGAACCTTATTTTAAAATGAATATTGAAGGTGATGATATGGAAGAGTTTCGTGATTATCCGATGTATGTTATTCTGAATCTAGCCGTAGGTGGGCAATTCCCTGGCATTGATGAGCCTCAAAAAATGTCAGCTCCTATGCCTGCTAAAATGTGGGTCGATTATATACGAGTTTATCAAAAATAGTAACATATCATTGACTTAGGAGTGCCTGTGAGACTCCGGGCATTATTGTTTTATGTTTCTGATTGGTTTTTAGGCACAGCTCATTATACTGCGCTGTTTTTCATTGGAGGTCATTGTAATTTCTACATTTTACTAAATCTTATGTTTATTTTGAAAGTTATTCATTGTGGTTAAGATATTGTTAATTAATAATTAAGGCTAATTATATTATTGTAATATACAATAATACGTTAATATGATCATTTGAATAATTTGTAAAAATGTTTTACTTTTTGTTAATTTGAGATGATTAAGTTTTTTTATCCTAATGTTAATGACTATGAAAAGAACTCTGACTCTGGTGATAAGTATTGTTATTGCCTTGCAGTTTTGTGCTGCTAAAGCGCCAATTAAATTTGGGAAGGTTGATATGGAAGATCTTAAAATGACCGTATACGAACCTGATACCAGTGCTGTTGCTGTTGTTTTGTGTAAATATGGACACTTTAATGCCAACGATTTTAGATTTACTACCATAACCCGCGTGAAAATTTTAAAAAAAGAAGGAACTTCTCTTTCTGAATTCTCATTTCCGGGAAAAGAAAGCATGCAGGTTAGAGCAAAGGTCTTTAATTTGGAAAATGGGGAGGTAGTAGATGAAAAAGTGAAGAATGAATCTATTTTCAAACTTAAAATAACAGATGACGTTTACCGGATGCAGGTTGCACTTCCTAATGTAAAAGTAGGTAGTGTGTATGATATAGAAACCAGTCAAATTCTTTTGCCTGGAGAATTTACCTTTCAACGTGAGATTCCGGTTAAATACTGCGAATTGGTGCTTGAAGAGGCTCCGGAAATTGAATTCAGAAAAAGAACCAGCGGGTTTGGTACTTTACAACCAATAGGGAGAAATACATTTGTTGCTAAAGATATGCCAGCCTTTAAAAGCGAACCTTTTATGGATTCCAGAGAGAATTATGTTACTAAGTTTGAATTTGATATTTTAAGAATTAATGTTCCAGGTTATTTCAAAAGTTTTACCACCACTTGGGAGGCTGTTAATGATATTTTAGAAGATCATATGTATTTTGGTGGAGCTATCAGTAACGGAAGTGCCTTTTTAAATGATATAAAAAAGGAAATTGAGCTGAAATCATATGAACCTTATGAAAAAATGGTGGCTGCTTATGAGGCAATAAAAGTAGTAAAGTGGAATAAGTATGAGTCTTTATACGCTTCTGAACCAAACCTGAGTGGAGTTTTTAAGGATAAAAAAGCTAATGCCGGTGAAATCAATATGATGTTATATTTATTGTTACAAAAATTGGATTTTGATTGTGCACCTGTAGCTATGAGTACGCGGGAAAATGGACGACTTAATCCATTTTACCCAAGTCTTGAAAAATTAAACTATATGATCGTTAATGTGAACTTGGGTGATAAAAATTATCTGTTGGATGCTACTGAGGAATTCATGCCTGCTGATATGTTGCCCAAGAGATGCTTGAATAAATCAGGTCGTTTAATTAATAAGCAGAGTGGAATCTGGGTTGACTTGAATACAGATAAAATAGATAAAGAGGTTGTTGTATATGATCTGAAACTAAGTGAAGAATTAGATGCTGAAGGTACCATGGTATGTGAAGAAAGTGAATATGCAGCCTTTGATTTTAGAAAGGATTATAGTGAGTATGCCAGTGATGAGGAGTATGTACAGGATTTTGAAATGACGCATTCAGGACTAAGAGTGAAGGATTTTAAATTAAACGATGTAGAGTCTATCTACAAACCGGTAAAGGAAGAGTATGATATTAAAATCAGTAGTGTAGCTCAGAAAGTTGGGGATATGATCATGTTTAATCCTTTACTTTTCGAACAGGTTAAAGATAATCCTTTCAAGCTGGAAGATAGAAAATATCCCGTTGATTTTGGCTATAAGCGTAATAAGTTAGTGATGTCTACTATTTCTATTCCTGAGGGATATGAATTTAGTACTTTACCCAAGTCTGCTCGGTTTGCTTTACCTGATAAAGCAGGATCGGTTACAATAAATTATTCCGCTATCGGAAATAAGCTGACTGTGATGTATAATATCCAAATCAATAAAGAAGTTTTTTCGTATCAGGAGTATCCTTATTTGAAACAATTATACGCCATGATTATTGATAAGCATGCAGAACCTGTAGTTATTAAAAAGAATCAAGATGAAGCTTCGTTATAATCTATTATTGTTATTGCTTGCATTTTTTGCCATATCTTCTGCAAAAAAAACGCCAACATATCCGGTATCTGATATTCCTGAGAATTTACTCAAGGGAGCAGATGCTGTTATCCGGGAAGATTATACCGAGATGGAAGTCTTGTCAAAGGATAAGGTAGTGTATACCATGAAATATGCCGTCACTGTTTTGAAAGAAAGTGGTAAAGATAAAGCCTTGTTTAAGGCTTATTATAATAAATTAAGTAATATTTCTAATATCTCAGCAACGGTTTATGATGCACAAGGGATGAAGGTAAAAAGCATTCCTCAGAATGAGATATTTGATGTAACTGCTATTTCTGGTTTTTCACTTTACGAGGATAGCAGAGTGAAACGAATTGATCCCAAATATTCCGTATATCCTTATACCGTTGAATATAGTTATCAACAAAAATACAATTCAGCTTTTTATATGCATGGATGGTATGTTTTTAGTGGATATAATACTGCTGTTCAGGATTTTAAATTTAAGGTAATAACGCCTCTTGATTTTAAATTTCATTATAAAGAGTATAATCTTGAGCAGGGTGTTAAGGAATCGGAGCAAGATGATAAAAGAGTATTTGATTGGGAAATAGCAAACTACGAAGCACCTCAAAATGAAGTATTGTCTGGATATTATGAGAACTGGGGACCGGCTGTGTATATTGCTGCAGATGAATTTGAACTGGGTGATTATAATGGTGATCAGAGGAGCTGGAGTTCGTTTGGAAAGTTTTTTCAGACTTTAAATCAGGGACGAAATAATGTTCCTCAGGAAACCATAGATAAAATAGCCGGAATGCTGAATGAGGATATGAGTGACTATGAAAAAATATCTATCATCTATCAGTACTCTCAGGAAAAAAATAGATATGTAAGTATTCAGGAGGGCATAGGGGGTCAGCAGCCATTTGATGCAGAAACGGTTGATCGGCTGTCGTATGGTGATTGTAAAGCGTTATCGAATTATGTGGTGAGTTTATTACGAAGCTTTGGTTTTAATGCCTATTATACATTGGTACGTGCGGGAAGCTATAGTGGTTTTACCGAAGAGAATTTTGTGCGTAGTTATTATAATCATGCCATTGCCTGCGTGGCGCTTGAACAGGATACTGTTTGGCTCGAATGCACCAGTCCGTATAATCCTTGTGGTTATCTGGGTGATTTTACGGATGATAGAGATGTGTTGATGATCACCGAGGAAGGTGGAAAATTGGTAAAAACGCCTTCGTTTACCATTGAAGAGAATAATCAGACTATCGGAGGAAAGGTTGAAATACAAAGCGATGGGTCGGCACAAGCTATCACTCATGGGGTTTATAAAGGTGCCAATTATAGTAAGGAATATTATTTGATAGTAATGGACGAAAAGGATAGAAGGAAGAAAATCATTAAATCTATTGATATTCCTCATTTCGAACTAATCGACTACAAAATAACTCCACACAAAGAGCGTAAACCCTGGTTGGAGAAGGATTTGACGATGTATATTCCGGGTTTTGCAAGTAAAATGGGTGACAGGTTGTTTTTTCCTTTAAATACAATGAATAAATCATCGTTTATTCCTCCTTATTCACGTAACCGGAAAACCCCAATGTTGGTGGCGCGTTCTTTTAGTGAGAATGATTCTATCGCTTATCAGATTCCTGAGGGTTATAAAATGGAAGCAGTGCCGGAGCCTGTTAATTTATCATCTGAGTTCGGAGAATATCAGTGCAAGGCTGTGATGAAGGGGAATGAGATTCTTTACGAACGTTCATTGAAAATATGGAAGGGAAATTATTCCACAGAAAAATACAATGAATTTGTTGAGTTTATGGAAAAAGTGGCCAAAAGCGATGAGGCTAAGGCTGTGTTGGTAAAAGGTTGAGGTGCTTCTAGTGTATGATAGTGTGTAGTAAGCAGAACTAATCATGCTAACAGTAAATGTATCGGCTTACCGTATCAGGTTATATGTCCTCAGTCGGCAGTTTGCTAAAAACAAATTGTTGACTGAGGATTTTTTTTATGGCAAAGTATTTATTTTGCTGTGTCAAAGACCTGGTTGTTATTTCTTTTTCTTATTTTTTTTGTCATTCTCAGGTTCGTCTATCTGGTTTAGCTCATCTAACTTATAATCCAATGCATCCTTTGCATAATCCAATGCAGACTGGTTTTCTTTTAATGTTTTGCCATAAGTTTTAGCGTAAGTTTTTCCTTTATTTAGGTTGCGTTCACCAGTGGTTATTAGTTTGTCGTTTGCTTTTACTTTATTCGAAAGATCTTTAGCCTCAGCTTTGTACTGAGTATCTATTTTCTTTAGTTCAGCCTTCGCTTCGTTAGCCTCGTCTCGGTTTTTAGAACCTGAAAGTTTTGCAAAAGATTTGCGCTCAGTGGAATGTTGCTTATCTAAGTTTTTTGTTTCTGCTTTAAGTTGTTTTTGTATTGTTTTTCCTTCCGTCATCTGTGTTGAGCCTACCTGAATAAGCGAGTCTGCATAATTTACTTTTGTTTGTGTGGCTTTGAACTTTGTTTCTGCCAATAATACGTTTCTTTTCAGCTTGTCTACAGCCGATGAGTCTTTTGAAGTCCATGTTTTTTGGGCACTTGTCAATAATGGCAATGCGATGGCAAACACTACAAGTAATACAGTTTTCATTGATATACGTTTTTAGTTTAGATAAAATTTAAGGGCCAGAATGGCTGGAGGGTATACGATGAGTTTGTTTTAAATGTTCTTTAAAAAGAAGCATAGAGTAATTATTTTTTTAAGCAGACTGATCCTATCTTTGATAAAGGCTTACAGGACTATATTTTTTATGGATTAAATGGTATCTTTGTACGCTATTTTTAATTGCTTAATTTTTTGGAGAGATAAAATGCAAAAAAAGAAAGTTGTCATTGGTTTATCAGGAGGAGTAGATTCAAGTGTAGCAGCCTATGTTTTAAAGCAACAGGGCTATGATGTTATTGGCCTGTTTATGAAAAACTGGCATGATACAACCGGTGTGCTGGAAGCAGATTGCCCTATGCTGGATGATAAGTTTGATGCTATGGCAGTGGCTAAAAAGCTGAATATTCCTTTTCATTTTGTTGATTTAAGTGAGCAATATCGTGCCAGAGTGGTGGATTATATGTTTAGTGAGTACGAAAAAGGAAGAACACCCAATCCGGATGTCCTTTGTAATCGGGAAATTAAATTTGATGTTTTTATGGATAAGGCCTTTGAATTGGGGGCTGATTATGTGGCAACAGGGCATTATTGCCGTAAGGAAACCATTGTGAAGGAAGATAAAGAATATCATCGTTTACTGGCAGGTAGTGATAATAATAAGGATCAGAGTTATTTTTTGTGCCAGCTATCACAGGAACAGCTCTCCAAGGCTCTTTTTCCCATCGGAGATATTATAAAACCTGAGGTTCGGAGGATTGCCAATGAACTGAATTTAATTACTGCCCATAAAAAGGACTCTCAAGGCATCTGCTTTGTTGGGAAAGTGGACTTGCCGGTCTTTCTGCAGCAGAAACTTAAATCAATCAAAGGCAAGGTTTTTATGATTGATAAGGATTCAGAACTTTTTCAACGTGATTGGCAACAGGCACATCAGGATCCTTCAGATGAACTTCTCGAGGACTTGTCGCAGCCTTATCTGTTTCATCCTAAATACGGGAAAAATGTTGGAGAGCACGGAGGAGCTCATTTTTACACGATTGGACAACGTAAGGGGCTTAATATTGGTGGCTTTGCAGAGCCACTCTTTATTATAGGAACCAATATACCTTATAATCAGATATATGTAGG
The DNA here is from genome assembly GCA_041584155.1 of Saccharicrinis sp. Lineage (GTDB taxonomy): Bacteria > Bacteroidota > Bacteroidia > Bacteroidales > Marinilabiliaceae > Saccharicrinis. The sequence goes on along the minus strand of JBFHEL010000137.1, from coordinate 1,249 downwards.
TATGGGGAAACAGCATCCGGGCTTATTTCGTCAGGTGCTTAAAGTAAAATCAGATGAATTACATTGGGTTCGTCCTGATTTGACAATGAAAGTGGGCGAGAGTCAACGCCTGAAAATCCGTATTCGCTACCGCCAACCTTTACAGGATGGTATTATCCACCGACGTAAAGATGCGATGTACGTTGTTTTTGATCAACCCCAAAGAGGTATTACGGCAGGACAGTTTGCTGCCTGGTATGTAGATGATGAATTGGTAGGTTCGGGGGTGATTAGTTAACAGCTAATGATATTGATGCATCCATACCTGGTGATAAAGAGTATTTTAAATTTTTCCTTTATCACTTTTCGGATGCTTTAATCGGTTTAATATTTTTATTTATGCATTTTAGGGTAGGTATATAGTATCATTTTACCCTCCCTGGCTTGTATGTCTTTCCAGTTATCTGCATTAAAATGAATAACAGTGGTACAACTCGTTGGAAAATGCCATAGGTTCTCCGTTAACAGGTTAACAGTAAAACTGGCAATGTCCGGGTTATGCCCAAAAATGATGATGGTGTCATATTTATCTTCAAATTGTGATAGGTATTGCAGCATGTTGGAGGTAGTATAGCCATCATAAATAAACTGCTCTTTACGTATGTCATCTTTGCTGTAGTTCAAACTCTCTGCAAAAATATTGGCTGTTTGACGCGCTCTTTTAGCATTGGAAGTGATAAACAGATCAGGGAATATTTGCTTTTCCTTAAGTTCCTGAGCTATGATAGCTGCGTCTTTATGACCCCGGGGCAGTAATTTACGATCAAAATCGGATTTGCTATAGTCGTATATCTGTTCTGTTTTTGCGTGGCGAACAAGTATTAGTTTTTTCATTTTTTCATTTTTTTAAGTATAAAGTATAAGGAATAAAGTAAAAAGTGCTTTGTTTTTTAATGGTGTCTTTATACTTCGGTCTTGATTCTTTATACTGATAAATATGATCTTTTGTCTAAAATTAAGCTATTTTCGGGCAAAAATAAAATATTATGACACGCATAGGACTTTTATCTGATACCCATTCTTATTTTGATACCCGCTTTAAGGAGTTATTTGCTGATTGTGATGAGATATGGCATGCCGGCGATATTGGTGACATAAAAGTTCTGGATGAAATGCAAGATTTTAAACCTACTCGTGCGGTGTATGGTAATATTGATGATGCAGTAATACGACGCACAGTTCCTGAGCATCTGCGGTTTGAATGCGATGG
>JBFHEL010000136.1:0-9629 GCA_041584155.1 Saccharicrinis sp. | reverse complement strand
TATATATACTCTTATTTGAGTTTATTGCTAAAAGATAGTTTTATGAAAGTATATCTAAGGAGAATAAATTGGACGCATTAAATTAGGTTTAGTAATTGAGTCCTAAATCTAAAAATCATTTAGCTAAACAGTATTTATTTTTTGATTTTACTTTCGTTCTACTGCTTCTATCAATTTATATATTGGTAAAAAGTATTGCGGTGTTTGTTGTATTATGCTGATATTGTTCGTAGGGCTAAATAGAATTCATAGTTACTTAAACACTATTTTATGTTGGAGAGAAATTGAGTTTGGGCTCTAAGAATTTTGTTTCTCCAAAGAGAAAAAGATTAACAAAAGTAGCGGTGGTTAGGAGAGGGGGCTTTAAATCGTAATAAAACAGAATGCCTTACATAAACTAAGCACTCTGTTTTAGCATTCTTTTTTTAAAACTCGTAGTCAACACAAGCTCTGCTCTCAACAACAGGTTTTAATATTCCACCTACAGCCACATGGTCAGGGTGTTTGGCATAAACACTTAAGTCGTCAAGGTTATCAAAACTGGTTGATAACATGAAGTCATATTTTTCGGCAGGGTTTACATTAACAAAAACTTCCAGGCTTTTCACTTCAGAAATTTTGGAAGCTAAGGCTTCTAAGGCTGCTTTAATTTCTTTTATCTTGGTGTTTTTTTCATCTACAGAAGAAAACGCCTTTAATTGCCACATCACGATATGCTTAATCATTTAAAAAATATTTGGGTTTTAAAATCAAATAATCTATTTCTATCTCTGCAAAGATAAAAAATAAACAAAGACATGTTAATAATTGCAATTTGCACAAGCCAACGCTTAACCAAAAATTGCAATAGAGCTTGTCTGTTTTCCACCGCTTTTTTGCCGACCCTAAAAACTATTTTTTTCGGGAACAGCAGTGCTACTATTGAGCAAGTTTGTGATTGTAAAGACTGATAGCTAGTTGATAAGTAATGACTTTATAAGCCTATAAACAGAAGTACAAAATCCGGTGATTAATAAATAATCACCGGATCATTTGTAGAAAGCACATTACTAGGTAATGCAATATATAATTGTTAAAAAATGAAACCAGAATTTAGAGGTGTGCTATTGCTAGTTTTTTAATTTTAATATTTATTGATGTTGATGAACTTTGTGATTTAGAGCCACCCATTGAAGAGCTGTTACCGCCCATACCTCCGGGTCCGCCGCCCATACCACCCGGGCCACCACCCATTCCACCGCCCATTCCGCCAGGACCTCCCATTCCGCCACCCATTCCTCCAGGACCGCCGCCCATTTCTGAGTTAGAACTTGAGCTACTGGTTTTTCCTGATTTGAGTGCAATATTTATTGTTTTTATTGTAGGTTGAACAAAAATATCTTTAAAAGGAATAACCAGCGTGTATAACATATATCCATTATCGTCAAAATCAATTTTAGCCGATATTGCGTTCTCGCTGTATACAGGAATCAATTCACTTTCGTCATCATCGCTGAATCCGCTTAGTTTAATGTCGGTAAGTTCGTTTAATAATTCCAGTTTTATCTTACTGAATTCAGGAGGTCCTTGTTGTTGTCTGTTGTTATCTTGTCCCTTTTCATTGTTATTGTCGTCCTGTTTTTGAGTAAGTTTTTTTTGTTGCATTCGATCCTTCATGGCAAGAGGGTACTGGATTTTTAGTTTGTTTTTCCCCTTGGTTTTTGTGCCCAGCGTAAAGGTGAGTCCTTGCATCAAAATTGCTTGCTGTGCACTCTCGCTGCTTGCCTTTAAATGAATATATAAATTTTCTTCATCATTAGAGAATAGATAGAATAGTTCCCCTGTTTTATCATACGCATATTCAGTAAGCGGTATAGCTTCAGCTTCATCAAATTCCTTAACATGCCAAAGGCTCGTATTCTTTTGTGCATAACCCGAAGTTATCAACACGGATACTAAAAATGTGACTAATAATTTTTTGTGCATGGATGAAAATTTTTGTTGTTATAAATAAGTTATTTGTGTCATTTATAGGGCAAAGCGCTCTATCATTAGCTTTTATTTGTTCTAAAAGCTTTTTAAAAGTATAATGGGGCAGGATGGAATCAAAACAAACTATGCAAACTCATGTCTTTTATAGATGAATGAGCGTTTTTTATAAATGATTATGTGTTGTTGTGTGTTGGGAAATATATTTTCGACATCGATAAATAGTAATTATCCGGAGCAGAAAGTGCAGTCCATTCACCCAAACCAATATCTAAATTACACAGAGAAGAGATGTAACCCGAAGGAGTGGAAATGTATCCAGAAGGAACAGAATAATAAAAATTAGCACTATGTCGAGAAATGAGCCTTCTATCAAGAAACAGCTATAAGCTATAACATGCTGTAAAGGCATAAGTGTTAATTGGTTTTTAGTGGTTTTGCATTTTGGATTGGTTAATCCCGATTACTTTTAATTATGGTTGAAAAGTATTAAGTTTAGCATGAAATTTTTGGCACTGTTGGGATTTGAAGTTTAACTTTTCAAATCACTTACGTTCCATCTTGCTACAGGAATATAAAACCTTAAAATAAAATCTCATGAATCTAAAATCGAAAATCAATTACCTGTTATCAAGTATTGTTATATTATTTCTTACAGCCTGTTCCGACTCGCCGGATATTGTGATGCAGGATTTGCAGCTTGTCTTTCCCAATGGAAAACAGATTCTTACAGAAGAATTGCTGCCGGGAGAAATAGCCGATACTAAAATTGAGCATGTAGCCTATGCAGGCCCTGTTTCACAGGATCTTACCTTCTCATCGGAGAATGCAAATATGCTTTTGTTTATCAAGGGAAAGGGTACTTTAAGTACAGATACCTTATCTTTTAATATTGTGCCGGAAACCATTGCTATTCCAATGGCTTATAATCAGGTTACCATTGAGGTAGCGGCCGGAGATACCATTCATTTTGTGCAGTTTACCAAGTTAATGTCTGCACAGGATAGAAAAGATTTAGAATCCTTTCCTGCCGAAAATAAATACGGTATCTATTTTACCCGTTTTGCGGATTGTGAGCCCTATACCGAAAAAATTAAAAGTCCAAACACCATTAGTCGTACCGTATTGCCTAAGGATATCGTACCCAGAGTATCGTTGGGTACTGTGGAAGCTCCCGGCCCCGATGCCGTTGGTGCCCATGAACACCCTATGCTCGATCAGCTTTTTCTGGGCTTAGATAATAATGATATCATTGTCCATGCTGATGATAAATCGGTTCACTTTAAAGGTTTATCTCTGTTGCATATTCCTATAGGCTCCAGCCATTGGGTAACTGTTGATGAGAATAAAAAAATGTATTATATGTGGATGGACTTTTTTATCAGTAGTGAAGGACAGGAGTGGTTAAAAACACATCAAACTCTCGACGATTATAAAGATAAATAAAAGAGTAAACAAGGGTTTCGGTTCAATGAAACCCTTGCTTATTTTATATTGAGCCGTCTCTGGTATACTGGGTATTGGTGCATGGATATATCCATTTGTTGAGTTTTTCCTTAGCCTCTGTATCTCCATTTAAGAATGCTATAAAATGGTCAATAATTTTTTTCTTGTTTACGGTAAGGTTTGTGTGCGTAGCTATATCACTTAGATCAATAAAAAAATCATTAAAAACATCAGGAACCTCCTCTGTAATTTTGGTGTTCAGGTTATTCTCAGGATGATAGATGCGGTGATAATTCCCTTTTGATTTTTCAATAAAAAGGGTAGTGCCTTGGGTGGTTTTTATAACGGTTGATTTTTCACAGTCTGCTATGCACGTTTTATCCATGGCCTTCTTATTACATCCGGTAACCTGATGAAATAAACATTGGCGGGTGGTCATTAGGGTAATCGGATGATAAATGCTGTAGTATAAATTAAAATCCTCCGGTCTTTTTATTTTTCTGATAGCCATGGCATTCAGTTCATTAGAAATAAAGGCCCCGGAACAACCAAAATGCTCCTTTAATGCCATTAGCGAATAGGAGTTTACAATATTCAATGATGGTCCGGCTATCCATTTGATATTTCTTGTAGAAGCTTCATAGGCAATTCCTGTATTATCAGTGACTAATGTAGTTGGTTTTAATTGTTCAATAAATTCAACAGCCATATGGTATTCATCCTCTATTAAAATGGCGGGAAACCAAGGGGTTAGTTTTTTATGAGACTGAAAGGTCGTAAGCAAAATATCAAAATTATTTTTTAAGTTGCCGGGAAGTTTAAAATATATCCCTGCTTCAGAATGCTGACAGAGGTTTATATCATGTAATGAGGATAGGATGACCGAAAGACCTGGTTTTTTTTCTGTACGATGGCTTTTTATGGCAGGAAGGGTTATGGGTCCAATGGTTTTTTTTGATTGATTTAACTGCAGTAAAAGCTTTGTTTTAAGAGCTGTCAGATCCTTAAAAGGCAGGTATACTTCTCCTTTTATTCCATCCAGATGCATGTGTTCAATAAAGTAATCCGTTTCGTTAATGGCTTTCAGCCTTTTTAAAATTATTGCCTGGTTCAATGCCTCAGTACCAGAGCCTTTAAGTAAGGTGTCAGAAATTACTTCAAAAGAGGTATTGTTTGTTTTCGCTGTAATTTTTAAAGGGCAATCCTTTTCCCCCGAAATATAAATGCCCAGTGGGATTTTTCCAATACTAAGTTTCTTAATCTCTTCTTCTGCATGTGTTTTGATATTTTCTTTTTCGGCGTAAAGATTTTTTTCGGCGGCTTCTGCTGTATCATTAGAACAGTGCTGGTGTAATTGGGCTATTCTTTTTACCGAAAAATCACGGGGATTATCAATAAACATGTCCTGATGAATTTCCCCTGTCAGATATCGGTTGGTAAAATCCCGGTTAAAAACCTTGTAAAGATCCGCATCATTTCCTGTTGTTTTATTACTGGTGAGTATATGATTTATTTCTTTGTGATAGGTATCGACAACCGTAAAGATATAATCATACTTTTTTATTCGTCCTTCTATCTTAAATGAATATACACCAGCGTTGTACAGATCTTTTAGTTGATGAAATGCTGAGTTATCTTTTAAATTAAGAGGATATTGTTTCCCTGCCTGAGTAATGATATATCTGTCCCGGCAAGGCTGACTGCATCTGCCTCGGTTACCGGAATTGCCTCCTTGAACAGAGCTCATATAACAAATACCCGAGAACGAAATACACTGCGAACCGTGTATAAATACCTCGGTTAAAACATTAAGCCTGTTGGCAATGCTTGAGAGGTGTTTTATCTCGTTGAGGTTTAGTTCTCGCGAAAGGTTAACGCGTGAAGCACCCAGACGGCTAAGAAATTTGATCTGACCCTCGTTATGAGTTGTGAGTTGGGTAGAAGCATGTATTTTTAGTGTTGGGAAATACGAACCTAATAGGTGAAATAAGCCTAAATCCTGAATGATAATACCATCAATTTTGGTATTTACAAGTTTGTTTAAAAGCTTAATGAGTGCAGGTATTTCAATTTCGAGTATTAAAATATTGAGCGTTAAAAATACCTCGCATTCATGCTTGTGTGCAAGACGAATAACACCTTTCAGCTCTTCAAAGCTAATGTTTGAGGCTCTGTTGCGGGCATTAAATTTTTCTAAACCACAATAGATAGCATCGGCTCCGGCAATAATAGCCGCTTTAATGCTTTCAATATCTCCACCGGGAGCAAGTAACTCAATTTCTTTTTTCACAGCTGCAAAGATAACCTCATAATTGTAAATAATAGCTTGAGTTTGTTTTTAACTATCCCGACCGGTATCAACTGATTTTACATTGCTGCGAAGGAATAGGAAGTTAGATAATTGATGACTCATTGATTGCAAGCAAGATTTATTCAGTGCTGGAGCAGATTGCGCCATGGGGCCAGTATTGCCTGTTAGGGATCGGCCTGTTGGCTGCCAAAATAAGGGGTGAAAGGTTTGGTGTTAGGTAAAGTGTTGATTAAAATATCGATTCCTGGGTTTCGGTGGTGAAATGCTCTAACAATTGAACACCCCGGTACGAATTTCCCTTGGCATTAAGTCCCGGACTCCATACTGCAATGGTATATTTCCCGGGGTGAACAGCAATAATGCCACCACCTACCCCACTTTTCCCGGGAAGTCCCACCAGAAAAGCAAACTCTCCCGATTCATCGTAGAAACCACAGGTCTGCATCAGTGCATTAATCCTTTTGCATTGACTATGGTTTAAGATCTCTTTGTCATCCGATACTTTACTTCCTCCATAAGCTAAAAATAAAAAGGTTTTAGCCAGTTCTTCGCAGGTCATTTCCAGAGAGCAGAGGTTAAAATAAAAATCCAATACCTCTTCTGCTGGGTTTTTAATATTACCTAATGATTTAATATAGTTGCACAGGGCAATATTTAAATAACCTACAGATTTCTCTGATGCGGCAATACCGGGATTATAGTCTAATTCCGGATTATCAGAAATATCGCGAACGAAGGCCAAAAAATCGTCCTTCGGGTTCTTTAAGTGGTCTAATAATATATCACACACCACAATTGCACCGGAATTGATAAAAGGGTTACGCGGAATACCCTTGTCGCTTTCCAATTGAATCAGGGAATTAAAAGGGGTGCCCGATGGTTCAACATTTACACGAAGCCAGATGTCCTTGCCTAAAATCCGGTAGGCCATACATAACGAGAGTACTTTGGCAATACTCTGTATCGAAAATTTTTTGTTCCAATCCCCTATACCAAAATGATAGTTGTTGATGGTTGATAAATAAACACCAAAATAGGCCGGATTTATCTTAGCAAGTTCAGGAATATATGATGCGGGCTTCCCTTGATCATCCATGTTTTTTACACGCTGATATACTTGCTGAATAATTTTTTGTACTCTGTTGTTTGTCATAGCCTGTAACCTTAATTGATTAATTGCTGATAGATATTGGATTTTATGCTGTAAGTAAATTTTTATATGCCATAATTCAAATGATGAGTGACATGTTTTTACATGAATAAATGATGTAAACTGAATAAATTTAGCATTTATTTGATTTGCGAATGGTTATATTTGTTCCAAATAAATATTTTATGAGCTTAAGGAGCAAAATCATTATTGGTTTATCTATAGTTTCTATATTCGGTATAGCTGTACTGGGAAATTTAGGTGGCAGATTAATTATTCAAATCAATAGCGATTTGTATCATCATATAAAAGCTAAACATTTAACCACAACGTTTCATGCTAATTCCGAACCGGAAATGATTACCTATACATCAAATGATGGTTTAAAATTGGTTGCACTTCTAGTAAAAACCGACTCTTTGCCCGCTAAAGGCACGGTCATTCTTGTTCATGGGATCAGGTCGGGTAAAGAATACTATTTGCCTGTGAGTAAGCGTTTGGCCAATAAGGGTTATAATTCTGTCCTTGTTGATTTAAGAGCCCACGGCCAAAGCGAAGGAGACTATTGTACCTTTGGTTTTTATGAGAAACAGGATATTAAAGTGTTGGTTGATTCGCTCAGTCATAGAAAAGATATGGGCACTAACCTTGGGATATGGGGTAACTCATTGGGAGCTGCAGTGTCACTTCAGGCATTGTCCATTGATAAAAGAATAAAATTCGGGGTCATTGAAAGCTCTTTTACCGACTTCCGTACCATCGTTCATGAATATGCAGAAAGTACTATTGGGGTCAACATCTCCTTGGTAAATGACTATTCTGTTTGGTGGGCTGAGCTGCTGGGAGACTTTCATGCTGAAGACGTAAAACCCGTAGAGGCGGCAAAAAATATTCGTCAGCCTGTTATGGTGGTGCATGGTAATGCTGATCGGCATATTGATATTAAATATGGTAAACAGAATTTTGAATGTTTAGCCAGTAGCGATAAAGAATTTATTGAAGTACCCGAAGCTACCCATCTGAATGTTTGGCAGGTTGGAGGAGAAGCCTATTTTGATAGCGTGTTTGGTTTTATGAACAGGATCTCTGTTTCTCAAAAAATACAGTAGCTACCTGTTTTTTACCGTCTTAATTACCGGGGTGTTATCTTTGTTTTTGCTATTTTTCAATCGGTATAAGTTGTAAGTACTTAAATAGCTGTTTGTGTTTGGTTGTTGATCAGATTCATCAAGGCGAAAGCAAAGGTTCTCATCATGAAGGGGCTGTTTTTTTATAACAGTACATTAACTAACAGATGCTTTACTAGAGTAGGGGCCTTAATCTTCAATTTCCTCATTTTCTTTTTCTCGCTTAATCATATTGTAGATGGTTGATTTGCCTATATCCAGTTTCTTGGCCACCTTCAGTACATTATGATCATATTGGCGAAGATAATGGCGTATAATTCTTTCGCTATATTCCTTAAGTGTCATTTCTTCGGCAAGAATATCCAACTCGGCATTGGAGGAGTTAAGAAGTATGTTTTCCTCATCAATCTGTCGGTTGCTGGCCATTACAGCGCTTAACTCAATAATAGCCTTTAATTCACGTACATTGCCAGGGAAAGCATAGCTTAAAAGTTTTTTCTTGGCACGCGAGGTAAATGCCATTGTTTCAAGCTGGTTGTCTTCGCAAAAGCTGTTTAGAAAAAACTGACTGAGGGTAATAATGTCGTTTTGACGGTCTTTTAAGGGCGGAAGATGAATAGGCAAACCCAGTAGTCTGTAGTATAGGTCTTCACGAAAATTTCCTTGTTTTACTTCTTCCATTAAATCTTTATTGGTAGCCGTAACAATGCGGGTATTAACTTTAATCACTTCGTTTCCTCCCACACGGGTGATTTCTCGTTCTTGAAGTACGCGTAATAGTTTTACCTGTAGGTTAATATCCATTTCGCCAATCTCATCTAAAAAGATAGTGCCACCTTCGGCCTCTTCAAACTTACCCTTTTTGGTAAGAATAGCACCCGTAAAAGCTCCTTTCTCGTGGCCAAACAGTTCGCTCTCTATTAAGTCACGGGGAATGGCTCCCATGTTTACGGCAATAAATGGTTTGTTTTTTCTGATGGAATTGTAGTGAATTGTTTTGGCAACAAGCTCCTTTCCTGTGCCCGTATCTCCATATACCGATACGTTAATATTTGGCACTTTGATGGCTTTTTGCACCAGAGCAAAAACTTCTTTCATAACAGGACTATCGCCAATAATAGCATTGCCAAAATTATATTTATGGGCAATTTCAGTCTTTAATTGAGAAATCTCATCCAGGAGTTTCTTTTTATTACGGATGTTATTTACACTGTTGAGCAGTCTGTCTTTTATATTTTCGTCTTTGGTAATGTAATCGTAAGCACCTTCCTTTAAAAGGTTAACAGCTGTAGTGATGCTGTCTTGTCCCGAAATAATAATAACCTCTATATCAGGATTGTATCTTTTTATTTGTCTGAGTATTTCTTCTCCTGTATGATCAGGTAAACCTAAATCCAGGGTTACAATATCGGGGTTGTCGGGTAGATGTTTGAAAAATGTTTCACCATCAAAAAAAGTATCAATTTCAAAATCAGGATTTAATAAGAGTGATCGTTCAATAAGCTTATTAAAAACCCGGTCGTCTTCAACAATATGTATTTTCATTGACACTAATTTTTTTAACACTTAGATTTCAAATATATTTGTTTTATAGAACAAAGTCACAAGATAGGAAATTGTTTTTGGC
>JBFHEL010000135.1:0-9709 GCA_041584155.1 Saccharicrinis sp. | reverse complement strand
TTTGTTACTTATGAATGGCATTTTAATAATGACTTAAGTGTTATTTATTCTACAGAGTCTAGTGTGACAGCAGGTAATGTGGATGATGATCCAACCAGTACTTCAGAAACATGGTATTTGTATGTAACTCATTCCAGTGGATGTTCATTGGAAGATTGGGTTGTGGTTAATAAGGTGTATAATCCTACTCTAAATTTAATTGATTCCATAAGACCATGTTCCTATGACACTGTAGGGGTTGCAGAATTAATTAATTATGTTTACTCAAACTCAGGTGATGATCCTACTTCAGGTAATAATGATGTGACCTATTATTGGAACGATGATTCCTATGCTACCGATTTAGATGATATGTTGATCTCTGTTTCGGGTAATTATACTATTAAGGTATCAAATTATCATATTGATACTGCAGGAGATAGTACTTTTTGTTATGCAAGTGATAGTACCAGTGTACTGTATTATGACGAATTAGAATTAACAAAACTTAGCGATATATATATATGTCCGGGTACTACTACTACTCTTAATGCGCCTAGCGAGGTAACAACTTATTCTGATCTACAGAGTTATCAATGGTCATTCCTCGATGATAATAATAATGTAGTTAGCTCTAATACAGAAAATACAAGTTGGGTTAGTGTAAGTGATACCGGTACCTATTCTTTATATGTTTTATATACCGATTCACTATGTATGGTCAGTGATACTTTAGAGTTGTTAAATTATGAAGCTCCCGATGTATCCGTTCTTGGAGATACAATAGTTTGTGAAGGGGAGACATCGGTACTCTATTCTAATTCTATCTTTGCTAATTATCTTTGGTCGACGGGTGAAAGTACAGAATCTATTTCTGTAGATACAGCAGGAGACTATGCACTTACGGTAACCAGTTCAAGCACTGGTTGTAATGCCACTGATTCAACAACATTTGTGGTCAATGAACTTCCTATTATTGAATTAAGTGATACTATTACTGGATTTTGTTACCAATCTTCAACAAATCTTTCGGTAAATAGTGTTACCTATTCTGATGGTTCTAGTGTTGCAGATCCTGTTTATAAATGGAATACCTGGCAAAGTACCTCATCTATTACGGTTGACGATGCTGGAACTTATTCTGTTGAGGTAACCGATGCTAATGGTTGTTCAAATACCGAGGATGCAGAGGTTTCCGAATACGATGAAGTCGTTATCGATCTGGCTAATATTGATCCGGTTGCTTGTCCGGGTGTAGGAGTTTATCTTGAGTGTCCTTTTGATACGGATACCATCACCAGTTTCCAGTGGACCAAATCAGGAGGATCAACCTTCACGCCTGCTATAAATACTAATTGGACAGTTTATGAATCAGGGACATACTTATTAAATGTAATTGATGCTAATTTATGTGAAGCATATGATTCTGTTGAGGTTGAAATCCTGGCTCTTCCAGAGATTGATTTGGGTGAAGATACTACCATATGTTCAGGACAGTCCATCAATATTTCTAATGAGGATGATTATAGTTCATATGTTTGGAGTACTGGTTCCACCACATCATCTATAAGCATTTCTACAGTTGGTTCATCTGATTATTGGGTTCAAGTAACTGATGAAAATGGTTGTGTGAATAGTGATACAATTACTGTTAGTACTCTTGATGTTCCTACGGTTAGTATCGCTGACCCGGGAATAACATGTTCAGGTACTAAAGTTGAATTAACAGCTGCGGTTAACTCAACTACTTCCTCCTATTCTTTATGGTGGTCCACAAATACAAGTGCCAGTAGCATAAGTGTAAATGGTGGAACTTATTCTGTGACAGTAACCGATGACAATGGGTGTACAGGTACTGATATCATTACAGTTACGCAGTATGATGCACCTACGGTTTCGTTGGGTAACGATACTATTTTATGCCCAACAATTGATACAATGTACATCTCTCCTAATGAGGGTGATATATTTGAATCCTATTTGTGGCATAATGACCTGACTGATTATGAGATCGTGGCAAATATTGGTGCAATAAACTCTGTTAGAGTAACTGACTCAAACGGATGTAGTGGATTCGACCAGGTTAAAATTACCTATTACACTTATAGTGATACCACTTTTAATTTCGCTTTGTGTCTGCAGGATACATTGGTTAATATTCTGGATATAGATAGTGATGTGGATTATCATACGGGTGAGTATTATTGGTATCACGATGCATCAACAGAGTCTTATAATACGTTTTCTTCCAGCGATACTTTTAGGGTGAGTATTGGGATCACTTTAGATGAAGGCCTAAGCACCTGTTATTATAAAATTGACACCCTGGCATTTGAAATGTATTCATTGCCTGTTATAGAATCATTAGATACGTTGATTTATGGAGAAGTTACCATTGAAATGAATGGTGATGGTTCACCATATGAATATAGTTTGGATAGTATTTTATGGCAGGATAGTAATGAGTTTACTGATTTGGATGAGGGTGATTATACTGTTTATGTATTAGATTGTAATGGTTGCTCTACTTCGCAAACATTTAACATAACTGCAGATTTAGATTTGACTATTGCTAATTATTTTACACCCAATAGCGATGGGTACAATGATACCTGGGAAATTGATGGGATTAGTAGTTTTCCTGAATCAGAGATACGTATTTATGATCGTTACGGCAAGTTAATGATATTGTATTACGGTGATGATGAAGGGTGGGATGGAACCTATTTCGGTAAGCCAGTGAAAGAAACTGATTATTGGTATGTTATTAAGGTTGTTCCGTTAGGCAAGGTTATTAAAGGACATTTTACACTTAAACGATAATCTTATAGAATCGGAAAATCATGAAAAGTATATTAGTTTTATTAATTGCATTACTAAGTTCTAATTTAATCCTGGCTCAGGATCATTATATTACCAATCTATATGAATACGAATTGTTTTTAATGAATCCAGCTGCTGCCGGAGGTTCCAAAAATTGTTCTCAGGTTAATGTTTTTAACCAAAAGCAATGGTTCGATATGGAAGGATCACCTACAACGCAGATTCTTAGTTTTCAAACAGGTTTAACAAGTCAGTTTGGAATTGGCACATATATTTATAATGATAAAAATGGGTATACCAGTGAAATAGGATTACAACAATCTTTCTCCTATGAAATTAAGCTGCAAGATCAATTAAAGAGAAAATCATACTTATCCTTTGGCTTATCTATAAACGCAGAGCAGGTTAAAATTGATGAATCGACCTTTTATGCTGATGGTTCTTATGACCCTATCGTGTCCGGGGGTATAGAATCGGGCTGGGGTTTGAATGCGAATACAGGGCTTTTATTTAAATATAATCATTATCATATTGGTGTTGCGCTTACTAATTTGTTAGGACAAACAAATACTATATTTGATGATTCCAGTGAAGATTCTGAAACAACAGACTTTCATTTTCATGGGGGTACCTGGTTTAAATTAGCTTCTCGTGATTTATATGTGTATCCTGAGTTGATGTATCGTTTTAATAGTTTATCTGACTCGAGATTTGATATTAATATGAAATTTAAAATGCCTACCTACAATGATAACTTAACCTTATGGTCTTTAGTTTGTTATCGTAGAAATATGGTCTCGGGTTATGGTAAAGATTTATCAGCTAGTTTTACTATGGGAGTAAATGTGAGTAAGCTTAGCTTTGGTATTGAATATAATCAGAGTCTATCAGGGTCTTCTTCTTATTATGGAAATGCGTATCAGGCTATACTGGGATACCGATTTAATTGTAAGGAAAATAAAAATGGTAGAGTCCCATGTAGTTTTCAGGATCTTATTTATCATGGTATTGCACCTCATGGGGTGAAAAAGAAGAGATAATTGATTTTTGAGGAGTGAATGTATTTTAATGTGGTTATTTTGAAGATTTTGTTCAAATATTAAGTATAATTGTATATGAACCAAGCTTTCTTTTGTTATATTGTTTTTCTGCTGTTTATTATAGCCAATGTGAGTATTGCTCAGTCTGTTGGTGTTGAGGAGCTCTCTGTTACTGCAAATAATGATTATGCTCAAGTTAGCCTGAATAAAGAAAAAGAAATTGATATCCTGGCCAATGACTATGGGTTAAATGATGGAATTGAGTCTGTTAGCATTTTAACTTATCCGGTAAATGGGGAGGTAGTTGTTAATGATGATTATTCTCTTTCGTATACTCCAGATGATAATTATGAGGGTGAAGATGAGATAGAATATGAGATTTGTAATACCGATGGTTCTTGTGATGAAGCTACTGTGGAAATAGATGTTGTATACGTTGATTATGAGCCCTATGCGGTGAATGATAGTATTACTACATATTGGGCAGAAGAGTTATCTATTAGTTGTATGGATAATGATAGTAACCTATTAAATTATCCCATTGAATTATATATCGATATTGATGCTAAAAAAGGATATGCCTATACTATAAATGATTCATTACTTGTGTATTGTCCTGATGTAGGAGATTCAGGAAAAGATTCTATTCAATATACAGTTTATGATGATGATGGTGATTTTAGTAGTGCTTGGGTAATTATCTCGTTACTTAGTTCCGGTTCTTCTGATGAGATTTTTGTTCCCAATGGATTCTCTCCAAATAATGATGGTATAAACGATTATTTTTATATCCCTGGTTTTGAATATACCTCCAATGTTAGGGCTAAAGTATTTACTCGTTGGGGAGATCTTGTTTATCAAAATGATAACTATCAAAATGATTGGGATGGCATTGCCAACTCAGGTGATTTTAGTGGCACTAAACTTACGCCAGGCACCTATTATTATCGTTTTGAGGTTAGTGATTTAAACCTGGATTTGAAGGGGTTTGTTTATATTAATTATTAATAATCAAGTGAGATATTGAGATATTTTGTAACCATATTATTCCTGCTCTTATTGTGTCCTGATAACCTACGCCTTCATGCGCAATGGGACATTAGTCTTTCTCAGTATATGACCAACCAGTTGGCTATAAACCCTGCCTATGCAGGCGTTAAAAATACCTTTGCCTCTCATTTAAATATTAGAAATCAGTGGACCGGTGTTGAAGGAGCCCCCAAAAGTTATATTGCAGGAATTCATTGTCCCATTAATAAAACCTTTAGTTCTTTGGGTCTTTTGTTTGCTGGCGATGAATATGGTCCTGTACAAACTTTAAATGTCAATTTTGCATATTCTCATTTGTTGATTTTAACAGATCAGTTACATCTGTCGTTAGGCTTAAGTGCCGGGGTTTATAATCAAAATTTAAGCCTATCTTCACTGGATCTGGTTACTTTAAATGACGAGATGTTTGATGAAGATGTAAAAGGGCAATTAAATGCCGATTTCGGGGTGGGAGCCTACCTGTTTTCTCCCTCTTTTTTTGTTGGATTTTCCTTGCCTCATATATTACAAACAGATTTAATTTCCTTTGACTACACAGAATACCTAAGTTATAAGCGGCATCTTTATTTAAATGGGGGATATATGTTTAGTTTAGATGATACCAAATATGTATTTAAGCCTATGGGATTGTTTAAGATGACTGAAGATGGAGAAAGCTCATTTGATTTTAGTTTACAAACGGTTTATAATAACAAGTTAATGGTAGGAGCCGCTTATCGCACTACTAATGATTTGGCTTTTATTGCCGGTGTTTTATTGGGTAAGAACACTTTTTTTTCCTATTCGGTTGATATGAATAGTAGTTCTAATCTGGATGCGCTTAGCCACGAGGTATCTCTTTCTTTTGAGAGTTTTAAATTTTATAAGAAAACCAAAAAACGATGGTTTAAGAAAAAAAGAAAGAAAGATGATACTGAAGATAGCATAAAATCAATTAGAGATTTTTAAGTCATATCTAACAAAATTTAAAATCCCACATTAACTTATCGTTAGGGTTATTTACTACTTTTGGTATGTTTCGCCACTCAATAAGCGTGTATATAATGATTGTAGTGTTCAGTCAGATGCCTATTAATTACCGCTGTAACAGTTCAAATCCGCCTGATGGATTGACTTATTTCACTTTGAAGACTTTCAATTAATTCTGCAATGATTGCTCATTTTGTTATCTTTGATGTTTATTTATTTTTTGCTCAATACTAAATAATACAATATGTATCGTAAGTTATTATTAGGCACATTCCTTTTTGTGGGCCTGTCTGTTAGTGCACAAAAGCCTATGGATAAAGGAATTGTTAAAGTAGTGCCGGAAGGAAAAGGTTATTATTATGAATCAGTTTTAAAGGATGTAAATGCTGTAAATGATTCATTAGATAATGAAGATGCTGAATCTTATGTGCGGTTTTTTATGGATCAGTCGGGATTGGATTTACCCAACCAGGTGTCTTTGTATACACAAGAATGGACACAACCTACCGAGTCACAAGGTAACGGTGGTACGTGCTGGTCGTTTTCAACTACTGCGTTCTATGAGTCGGAGATATTTCGTATGAGCGGAAAGAAGGTTGAACTTTCGGAAATTTATACGGTTTACTGGGAATATGTAGAAAAAGCCCGTCGATTTATTGAAAAAAGAGGAAATTCACTCTTCGACGAAGGCTCTGAGGGTAATGCCGTAGCCCGTATCATGAATCAGTATGGTGCCGTTCCTAAACAAGCTTATACCGGGTTAATTGATGGAAGAAAATTCCATAGTCATGAGATGATGTTCAATGAGATGAAAGCCTTTCTTTTATCGATGAAGAAGAATAACTCGTGGAATGTAAAATTTGGTTTAGAAACGATACAGGCAATTATGAATCATTATATTGGCCAACCACCTGTTGATTTTCAAGTGGAGGGAAAGAGTTATACTCCGCATACTTACCTTAAAAACTATCTGAAACTGAACCCCAATGATTTTGTGGAGATACTATCATATAAGCAAGAACCATATTGGCAACAGGTAGAGTATAAAGTACCAGATAACTGGTGGCATAGTAAGGATTATTACAATATTCCTTTAGATGATTTTATGAAAGTAGTAAAACGAGCTATTAAAAATGGTTATACCATGAGCATAGGAGGTGATGTGACTGAAAGTGGATTCCTTCGCACTACGAATTGTGCTATGGTTCCTGATTTTGATATCCCTTCGGCATATATTAATGAAGATGCTCGTCAGTTCCGTTTTTCAAATGAAACAACAACAGATGATCATGGCATGCAGTTGATAGGTATTCTTGAAAATTACAAAAACAGCGGTAAGGATTGGTATTTAATTAAAGATTCGAGCTCCGGTTCACGTAATGTTGGAGAGGGTGATCCTCGTTTTGGCTATTATTTTTTTAGCGAAGATTACATCAAATTGAAAATGATGGGCTTTACTATTCATAAAGATGCGGTAAAAGATATTTTGAAGAAATTTTAGGCTTTCTTTCGCGTTAAACGGATTGATTATAAATCCCTGTCCAATAGAAAGACAGGGATTTTTTTATCCCTGATTATGTGTTTGTATACAAAAATTGTTTAAAAATTAATTTGACAAATCACCTCTGCCCACACAATGAATGCGTTTGGTCAGCATATTACCTTCGGCATCGGTTAGGGTTATTTGGTGCCAGCCGGGTTTAGGTTGTATATTCATCTGGTGCACATAGCTTGTTTGGCCAATAAATTCATTATCCATATGCCAATAAATGGTGGTGGATGGATCTCGGTGCACAACCTTCAGGATTACTGCTTGTACATCGCCATCTAAACCTATGGGTAAAAATAGTCTGGCATTGTTTTGTGGGTAAATAAATTCCATTACATTTTGAGTTGCCTGGCAGCCTTTCATATAAGGTGGTAGTTTTTTGTATAAAGGATTGTTTTTCCGGTAATACCATTCCATAGCCGGAGGTAAAACAAACCAGTTTTGATGTACCATCTTTGTTATAGGATAACAATCGGAGTTTACGCGATGTGTTTGTTCCTGATTCAGGTGAATGAGATGATGATAGGGGCATTGCAATGTTTTCAGGCCTTGAACCTGTATATATGCGCTATCGGCATCGCAATAGGGACCTGCTTTATAACCCGACTGACGGCATACAAGTGTTTTTGTCATATCGTCGTATGGCGGTTTAAACCAGGAGGTATGCGGAAGGTGATCAAAGAGGTCAAACAATAACGGTCCGGCTGTTGAACCACCTACTATTCCAGGACGCCCTTCTCCGCTGGCATTACCTACCCAAACAGCAACCACATATTCAGGAGTAATACCGATGGCCCAGGCATCGCGATATCCGAAGCTGGTACCTGTTTTCCAGGCTATTTTTCTGCTCGAGGAAAAGGTTTGCCATCCTATTTCTTCATAGGGGCGAACCACATTGGTTAAGGCCTCGAAGGTATGGTAGATAGCTCCGGCACTGAATACAGGATAAAAGTCTGTTTGTTCTTCTTGTTGCAGTTTAGGGTGCTTAAAAATATATGGTGGGTGAAAGGCATCTGTTTCATAGGTGCTGTTGTTTTGTGTATACTGATTTAATGTGCGAGCCATAGATGCATAAGCTCCCGATAAATCGAATAATGTGGCTTCTGCACCTCCTAAAATTAGGGATAGACCATAGTAATCGGGGTCAGAGGTAATAGTGGTTAATCCGGATTTTTGTAGAATGGTACAGAAACGATCAATACCGTAATCCTTTAGCATGTTTACGGCTGGAACATTCAAGGATCGGCTTAATGCCTCATTGGCAGGTACAGCCCCTGAAAATGTGCGATTATAATTTTTAGGAGCAAAGTTTTTAAAATAAGTAGGTATATCTTTCACCAGCATGTGGGGTAATAATTTTCCATCTTGTAATGCTCCTGCATATAAAAAAGGCTTTAAAATACTTCCTGTACTGCGTGGCGACTGAATAATATCTACTTGATTATGGTGAGTTGTTTGATCTAATGATGAGGTGTTACCTGCATATGCCAATACATTTCCGGTAGCTACCTCTACTATAATGGCACATGCATTATGAATTTCGTTTAAATGTAACCTGGCATGATGGTATGCAAGGGTTTTATTTACCTGTTTTTGTAAATGATCATCCAGATTGAGATAATAGGTTTCTCCTTCCTTTGTTTTTCTGCAATAATCCAACAAATGAGTGGCTTCTTGAGCTAAGGCATAGGGATGCTCGGGTATGGGCTCTGTAATAGCCAGAGAATAGGTTGTTGAATCAATGCATGTTTGACTCAATAATTTTTGGAGTAAGCGGTTTCGTTTTTTTAAGAGTAATGCTCTGTTTTTACCTGTATGTATAAGTCCGGGTGCATTGGGTAAAACAGCCAGCGTGGCGTTTTCGGCCCATGATAAAGCGTAGGGAGGACGATGAAAGTAGCGCCAGGAAGCAGCTTCCAGGCCAACAACATTACCTCCAAATGGAGCCTGAGTTGCATATAACGATAGAATTTCCTCCTTAGACAGACTAAGTTCTATTCGTAAGGATTGAAATATCTCTATCAGCTTATTAAATAATGTTCTTTTATGCCCGGTAGACATACGTACCAATTGCATAGTAAGCGTGCTACCCCCACTTACTACCTCACCCTGTGATATGTTTTGCCTGAAAGCCCGGGCCAGAGATAGTAGGTTTACACCCGGATGTTGGAAGAAATATTCATCCTCAAATTGAATAATGCAGGTTTTAAATTTGTCAGGAACAGAATCTCCCTGAGGGAAACGCCATTGTCCGTCTCTGGCAATATGTGCACCCAGAAGATGATTATTGCTGGAATAA
>JBFHEL010000134.1:0-9814 GCA_041584155.1 Saccharicrinis sp. | reverse complement strand
GCCAGAGCCTATGCGCCTGATTGGAATAGTAATATGCAAGGAGTCTTTGTAAATAACAGAATCAGGGCAATACACCTGGGGCTCGAAGGAGAAGCATTGGATGGGTTGACATGGCTTTTTAAAGCAAGCTATACCAATAATAAAGGGGCCTATGCAGAGAAATATATAAAAAGGTATAGTTGGGATGAAGATGAAGAGTTTTATTACAAAGGAGGCAAGAAACAGCTGTATACTAACTTAAACCTGAGCTATAAAAGTAAGTATTGGAAACAAGGTGTAATAAGAACTTCTTTTTCCTGGGATGCCGGTGAGCTATATCATGCCTTTGGTTGTATGGTTGGTGTTTCAGTAAATCCTTCGCTTGTTTTATAGTGCACCGTGTTGTAGATTTATTTGTTTTTATGATTACTTAAAATCAAAACCTACTGTCAATATCTTATATCTTTTATTTATCTTTGCTATCCATATTAAAAAAACAGACACAACACATGTTAAGAGAAAAGGAGAAAGTAATCAATAATTTTTTGGCTTTTATTGAAGTGATGATAGCCTGGTTGTCGTTTAACCTGAGTATGTTTCTGTATTTTGGGCATTCTTCTTTTCTACGGTATAAAGACTCCATTATTCTTCATCTAATTATAGCGTTTGTATGGTTTCTGCTGGGCAAATATTTTCGCTTGGCACAGGTGCATCGTTCGCGGCCCTATTCCGCTATCTTGTTTAATTGTCTGGGAATGGTTTTTACAGGAACAGCTATACTGGGGTTATCGGTTTTGTTTTTCGATTTATATTATATTGGTTTCGATCCGCTTTTGTATTTTGCAGGGATTAACCTCTTGTTGATGTTTGGTTTTAAGGTCTTGCTTTATTCTTTTTTTAAACGAGTAAGGAAACATGGTAAAAACAGCAGGGGGATTTTGATTATAGGAGATTATACAGCTTCCTCTTTTATTGAACAAGTAATTAAAAATAAGGAGTGGGGCTATAAGATTATTTCTATTATTGGGGACGAGGACATGCGAAATATGTATGGAGCTATTGCCCCGGTGCTTGATGAAGAGGTAGATGTAGCCAGCCTGCTGGAGGAGAAAACCATTGATGAGGTTATCTATATTAAAGAAAGCATGAAGCTGGAGGAAATTGAGAAACTGGCTTATGATTGTTCCGAAGTGGGTGTGATATTTCGAATGTATTCTGCTTTTTTTAATAAGCTGAAGAGTAAGGCGCATATCCATCATTATAATACGATGCCTTTACTAACCATTGCGAATACGCCGACGGATTATCTGGCTATGCAATTAAAAACGGTATTCGACTTCTTATTTTCTTTAGTGGTGATTGTTTTGGCGTCTCCTGTGTTTGTGACCCTGTCGCTAATGGTGGCATTTACTTCTAAAGGGCCCATTTTTTTCAAGCAAAAGCGGGTGGGTTTGCGTGGCCGAAAATTTTATGCTTATAAGTTTCGTACCATGGTGGTTAATGCTGAAGAGCTGAAAGATAAACTGATGGAGGATAATGAAATGGATGGTCCGGTGTTTAAGATGAAGAATGATCCCCGGATTACTGCAGTGGGGCGTTTCCTGCGCAAGACCAGTCTGGATGAGTTACCTCAGTTTTTCAATGTATTAATGGGCGATATGTCTATTGTTGGACCGAGACCTCCGGTGCCTCAGGAGGTAAAAGAGTACGAGCGATGGCAGTTGCGTCGTTTGTCTATGAAACCGGGTATTACCTGTACCTGGCAGGTGTCCGGGCGTAATGATATCCCTTTTGAGCAGTGGATGAAGATGGATCTGGATTATATTGATAACTGGTCCTTAAAGCTTGACTTTGTGATCTTTTTAAAGACTATCAGAACGATGATTAAAGCAGATGGGCATTAAAATAAAATGATGATTATCAGATATATGCAAAATATGCAAAAGAGTGTTCTTGTTCTGATCCTGGTGCTTGCTTTTCTGGTTGCCGGGTGTAATATGGATAGGATACCCAAAGGATTTCCCGATAAAAAAGAGTTTGCCGAAATAATCGCAGATGTTCATTTTGCGGATGCCGTGGTGACTGAGAAAGGGCTGAGAAAAAAAGGCTTCGATGAATACACCAATGGCTATTACCATGATGTGTTGGCAAAATATAAGCTCACAGAAAATGAGTTTGACTCCATCGTTTCCTGGTATTCGTCGCGACCTAAGTTATATCAGGAGGTATATGAGGATGCCGTCACTATTTTAACAGAGAGAGAAGCCAGATGGCAGCACGAAGTCAGAGAGGTGAAGGAGGAGATGGAGAAAATGGAAAGGCTGAGAGAGGAACGAAATATCTGGAATGGAAATAAAAAGCTGATCCTGGTTAATTATGAAGATTCAGGGGACAGAAGAGTACCCTTTGATTTGGATGTGGATAGCATTGAAGAATCGGGTTATCGCATCAGTGCCTTCTATCAGGAGTTGAAAGGTAATATGG
Organism: Saccharicrinis sp.; assembly: GCA_041584155.1. Taxonomy (GTDB): domain Bacteria; phylum Bacteroidota; class Bacteroidia; order Bacteroidales; family Marinilabiliaceae; genus Saccharicrinis. Next base: position 7,351 of record JBFHEL010000134.1, on the reverse strand, counting down.
CCAAAGAATTGATGTTGGAGGTGATTGCTCTATATGCCGATAGTAGTTACGATACCATCAGTTACGAGATACCGGTTTCTTTTCGAAGTGAAAAGGTGGAACTCAATATTGGTCGTGAAGATAGTTTTCGGATATTGCGTCTGCAGGGTTTTTTGCTTAAGCACGATACCAATGAGGTGATTAAGGCCAGGATTAGAGATGTTGAATTTGAATATATTCCGATGCTTGATTCATTAATGGAGGAATGAGGAAGATAGCGGCACATTACTGGATACGTCCCGATGGAAGTGTTGGAAAGTTTCCCATTGTAGAGTTTGATGACCATAATAGGGTAATCCGTGTGAGGGAAAGAAATCAGTTTGAAGAGGAGGCTAATCTGGAGTTGGTCAATGGTTTTTTATCGCCTGCATTTGTTGATCTGATGCCCAATGCTCTTTTTAAGCAAGAGGATACTGGAGTTAAACGATATCTTAATCAGCAGTTTATTGGAGGGGTAAAGGTTTTGGGTGTTGACAGGGTATTTGCACAAAGAGTAATGACCTTGGCGCCTAAAACGATGGAGATTATAGCCACGGATGCATATGATTCAAAGGATAATGATTCTAGCCCGGTACTCAGTAAAATAAGTGCCTGTAAAAATAGTTCCCTCGACAAACTAATGGAATTTACCTTAGGAAATGCCAAAAAAATGGGGGTAGATAAAGATTATGGTTCCTTAGCCGAAGGGAAGAGACCCGGATTGCTGGCTATTTCAAAAGTGAATTATTCTACCTTTCAATTTTCAAACGAAACGAAGCTTAAAATTATATTGTAAATGCAAGAATTAATCAGGGTAGCAATTGCGGCTGCTATTGAGGCAGGTAAGGCTATATTAGAGATTTATGAAACGGGGGATTTTGGGGTGGAAAAAAAGGCTGATCATTCGCCGTTGACCCTTGCCGATAAAGCTGCTCATAAAATTATCGAGCAACGATTGGTGCAAACAGCTATTCCTGTTTTAAGTGAGGAAGGTAAACATGCAGCGTTTGCTGAGCGAAAGCAATGGAAAAAGCTTTGGGTAGTTGATCCATTGGATGGAACAAAGGAGTTTGTGAAAAAAACAGGTGAGTTTACGGTTAATATTGCATTGGTGGATGAGGGCTATCCTGTGCTGGGCGTGGTTTTTGTTCCGGTCTCGGGATTGCTTTACTATGGAAATAAGGATTTGGGCTCGTTTAAGTTGCTGTTAAATGCCGATTGGCGTGAGCTGAATGCCCATATGCCGGATATAAGTAAGGCTCAAAAATTAAGTGCACAGAGTCATGATAAGGAATTAAGGATTGTGGCTAGTGTGAGTCATCTGTCGAAGGAAACAGAGCTGTTCGCCGAAGTGCTAAAGGAGAACTATGGTAACACCTCTTTTATGTCGGTAGGGAGTTCTCTGAAGATATGTAAAGTAGCAGAAGGAAGTGCAGATATTTACCCCCGCCTGGGACCAACCATGGAGTGGGATACAGCAGCCGGACAGGCTGTAGCCGAGTATTCCGGAGCATCTTTTTTAAATTGGAAAACAAAGGAGCGTTTTGGGTACAACAGAGAGAATTTGTTAAACGATTGGTTTGTTGTTGCCGGGAACAAAATACCTTCCGATGATTTAAAATCACTGATCGGTAGTTCGGGTTTGTAATAAATTGATTATCTAGGGTTTCTAAATAATGTGAATTAAGGGTGAATTATTGCAATTTGTTATATAACACCCGGTAGGATACCTTTAATTTTCAATAATTTTTTATCTTTGAGCTCTTATAATTTAGCAGGGTGAAGAATCAATGATGATCACATTTTTTTTATCCGTTAAGCTAAATATTCGTAAATTGAATTTTTTAATAAAAACCAAATAATATTATTGACATGCCTGCAATTGATACTTACAATTTTTCAGGGAAAAAGGCTATTATCCGTGTGGATTTTAATGTGCCTTTAAACGATAAATTAGAGATTACTGACGATACGCGTATCGTAGCAGCTCTTCCTACCATTAAGAAAGTGTTGGCCGATGGCGGTGCGGTAATCTTAATGTCTCACTTAGGTCGTCCTAAAGGTGAGGTTCAGGATAAATATTCCTTAAAGCATGTTGTGGCAAACTTGTCCTCCAAGCTGGCTATTGAGGTTAAAATGGCTCCTGATTGCATTGGCGAAGAGGTTAAAGCAATGGCCGCTGACCTTAAAATGGGAGAGGTGTTGTTGTTGGAAAACTTACGTTTTCACAATGAAGAAACTAAAGGTGACGAAGCATTTTCAAAAGAGCTTGCCAGCTTAGCCGATGTTTATGTGAACGACGCATTCGGTACTGCGCATCGTGCCCATGCTTCTACTACTATTATTGCTAACTATTTTGAGGACAAAATGGCCGGTTTCCTTTTGGATAAGGAAATTAAATTTTTAGGCGGTGCGGTAACTAATCCAGTACGTCCTTTTGTAGCCATTGTAGGTGGAGCAAAAGTATCAGGTAAACTGGAAGTGTTGAAGTCATTAATCGAAAAAGTAGATACTATCCTGATTGGTGGTGGTATGGCTTATACTTTCCTTAAAGCACAGGGACACGCTATTGGTGGTTCTTTGGTAGAAGAGGATTTAATTGATACAGCCAAACAAATATTAGTAGATGCCAAATCTAAAGGGGTTAACTTTATGTTGCCTGTGGATAACCTGGCTGCCGATAAATTTGCCGATGATGCAGATATTCAGGTAGTGGGTGTTGAAATTCCTGAGGGTAGAATGGCTCTTGATATTGGTCCAAAAACAGTTGAGGCTTATGCTGCTCAAATAGCAACTGCTAAAACAGTAGTTTGGAATGGCCCTATGGGATGTTTCGAAATGCCTAACTTCTCTAAAGGTACCTTTGGCGTGTGTGAAGCTGTTGCTGCTTCTGATTGTATTTCAATTATTGGTGGTGGAGATTCTGTAGCGGCTGTTAATCAAAGTGGATTAGCCGATAAAATGAGCCATATCTCTACCGGAGGTGGTGCTTCGCTTGAGTATCTTGAAGGTAAAGTATTACCAGGTGTACAAGCTGTGGCTGAATAAGAATTTATTCAATACATTATAGATGAACCTGCAAGTATAACACTTGCAGGTTTTTTATTGCCCGTTCACGGAGGAGCATTCGTTTTTTCAGTGTGCTTTTGGTATTAGGCTTAAAGGCTGTGGAAAGGAGACGAAAAAAACTATCTTTGCAAAAAAAATCATAATCGCTCATCATGTTGCTTGTTTATAATACCGGAATTGCTGTTTATAATTTGGGGATTCGTGTTTTTTCGTTGTTTAACGAGAAGGCAAGAATGCTGAAGAATGGAAGAAAAGAAACCTTTCGCCGACTTAAGGAACAGGCTCCGGGGGAGAAGCCTATTTGGATTCATTGTGCTTCCTTGGGTGAATTTGAACAAGGAAGGCCGCTTATTGAAGCCATCAAAAAGAAAGATCCCTCTAAAAAGATAGTACTTACCTTCTTTTCGCCTTCGGGTTATGAAGTGCAAAAAAATTATGCACTGGCAGATGCTGTTTTTTATTTGCCCGCAGACCGTAAAAAACAAGTGAAAAAATTTGTGGATGCCATCAATCCCGAAGTGGTGTTGTTTGTAAAGTACGAGTTTTGGTATCATTTTTTAAAGTATCTCCATCAAAAGAATATCCATACCTATATTGTTTCCGCTATTTTCAGACCAGAGCATGCTTTCTTTAAATGGTATGGAAAATGGTACCGAAAAATGTTGCATTTTTTTACAATGCTTTACGTGCAGGATGAAGAATCAGCCTCTTTGTTAAAATCAATTGGTGTAAATTCGTATCAGGTGGCCGGTGATACCCGTTTTGACAGGGTGTGGGAGATTGCGCAGGCTTCAAAAGAGTATCCGGAGTTGAAGACCTTTGCCCAGGGAAGCATGGTGCTTGTGGGTGGAAGTTCATGGCCGGCCGGAGAGAAATTAATTGCAGGGTATCTTCAGCAGCATCGTGATGTGAAGGTGTTGTTGGCGCCCCATGAAATCCATGAAGATCATATTCGACAGATAGAAGAGATGTTGCCGGTTCAATCGGCGCGGTATACTCAACTCAAAGGGGTGGATCTGAAGTCTTTGCAGGTGTTGATTATTGATACCATGGGTATGCTCTCTTCAATGTATCGCTATGGCGATATAGCCTATATTGGCGGCGGATTTGGAAGTGGGATTCATAATACCATCGAGGCTTCAGCTTTTGGATTGCCGGTTTTATTTGGTCCTAATTATAAAAAATATAAAGAAGCTTGCGACCTGGTTAAGCTTAAGGCTGGCTTTGTGGTCAGTAATCAACACGAATTTGATCAGGTGGCTCATCGTTTGATAAGCAACGAATTGGAACTACAGGTGGCTTCTAAGGCATCAAAACAATATGTAGAAAGCATGTGCGGCGCAACAAAAATGGTGATGGATGAAATATTTAAGATGAATTAAGTATTTGTTATGACTGTTTGGTTGATCATAAGCCGGTTACTCTTCCAAAAACAGGACTGTATTTTCCAGCATTAGGAAAATGCAAAAAAACGCTTTCATGTTTGGAAAAAATCACCTATATCACTAACGTTTATACTTTCCAATAAGTGGATTGTTAATTTTTTAAATTGTTGATAAAAATTTCTTTTTGGAAAACTTTTCGTGTTTTTTAAAATCACAAAACACTGAAAATGAAATGTTAGCACATTTAAAATGGACAACTTTTGCCAGTGTTCAAAAGTATTTCTTGCCTCAAAAGCATCTCTTTTCTACATTTACAAACAGTAATAGTAACAGCTGTAAAAATTGTAAACGATACATTAATAAATACTTAATAATTGAAGGCACTATGGCAATATCACAAATCAACCAAAAAACTGAGAAAATGAATAAAATTTACACAAATGATGAAGCTTATCAGTCGGCCTTGAAATATTTCAAGGGAGATGAATTGGCCGCACGTGTTTGGGTAAATAAATATGCCTTGAAAGATTCGGATGGAAATATTTATGAGTGCAGTCCTGATGATATGCACCGCAGGTTGGCTAAAGAGATAGCCAGGGTGGAAAAGAATTATCCGAATCCGATGTCAGAGGATGAGTTATATGCACTGTTTAAAGACTTTGCCTATATAGTGCCTCAGGGAGGACCAATGGCCGGTATTGGGAATAAATACCAGATTGCCTCATTGTCAAATTGTTTTGTCATAGGTAATAATGGAGCCTCAGATTCTTATGGTGGGATTATGAAGATTGACCAGGAACAGGTTCAGTTAATGAAACGCCGTGGAGGAGTAGGACATGATTTGTCACATATTCGTCCTAAGGGATCGCCGGTAAAAAACTCAGCCTTAACTTCCACAGGTATCGTTCCTTTTATGGAGCGTTATTCTAATTCTACCAGAGAGGTGGCACAGGATGGCCGTCGTGGAGCGCTGATGTTAAGTGTGTCGGTGAAACATCCTGATTCGGAGTCTTTTATTGATGCAAAGCTGGAGCAGGGTAAAATAACAGGAGCCAATGTGTCGGTGAAAATTGATGATGATTTTATGCGTTCAGTGGTGGATGGCACACCTTATATACAGCAATACCCTGTTAAGTCGAATACCCCTACCTATACCAAAGAAATTAACGCTTCTGAGCTATGGAATAAGGTAGTTCATAATGCCTGGAAATCTGCCGAGCCGGGAATCTTATTTTGGGATACCATTATCCGTGAGTCAGTGCCCGATTCTTATGCCGATTTAGGGTATGAAACAGTATCGACTAATCCTTGTGGCGAGATTCCTTTGTGTCCCTACGATAGCTGTCGCCTAATAGCCGTTAACCTCTATTCTTATGTGGAAGCTCCTTTTACCCCAAAAGCAAAGTTTAATTTCGATAAGTTTAGAAAGCATGTAGCAGCAGCACAGCGCATTATGGATGATATTATTGATTTGGAGCTGGAAAAAATAGATGGTATCATTCGTAAAATAGATGAGGATCCTGAATCGACAGAGGTAAAACTGGTAGAGAAAAACCTATGGTTAAATATCCGTAATAAAGCAGAAGAAGGACGTAGAACAGGAGTAGGGATTACTGCCGAAGGAGATATGTTGGCTGCCCTTAATCTGCGTTATGGTAGTGAAAATGCAGTAGACTTCTCCATTGAAGTACATAAAAATCTGGCCTTGGCCGCCTATCGTTCTTCTGTTGAAATGGCTATTGACCGTGGTGCTTTCCCTATTTATGATTATAAAAAGGAAGCAAACAATCCTTTTATTAACAGATTATTCGATGCTGATCCAAAATTAGCTGAGGATATGAAAAAACATGGCCGTAGAAATATAGCCTTGCTGACTATTGCTCCAACGGGAACTACCAGCCTGATGACACAGACTTCTTCGGGAATTGAACCGGTATTTATGCCTGTTTATAAACGCCGAAGAAAAGTGAATCCCAATGACTCGGAAACACGTGTTGACTTTGTGGATGAGGTAGGTGATAGCTGGGAAGAATATACCGTATTTCATCATAAATTTGTTACCTGGATGGAAGCAAACGGGCATTCTACCACCAAGGAATATACACAAGAGGAATTGAATCGCTTGATTGAGGCTTCTCCATACTACAAGGCTACTTCTAATGATGTGGATTGGCTAAGTAAGGTACGTATGCAGGGAGGTGTGCAAAAATGGGTGGATCACTCCATTAGTGTAACCATCAATCTGCCTTCTACAGCTACCAAAGAACTGGTTGGTCAGCTTTATGTTGAGGCATGGAAAAGCGGTTGTAAGGGTGTTACCGTCTACCGCGACGGTTCCCGTGCCGGTGTGTTGGTGGCTGATACCCCTAAGAAAGAAGCGGAAGAAAATAAAGCGCAGTTCTCAAAAAAACGACCTGATGTATTAGAGGCCGATGTGGTTCGTTTTCAGAATAACAAGGAAAAATGGATTGCCTTTGTTGGCCTGATGGACGGTCGTCCTTACGAGATCTTTACCGGACTGGCTGACGATGAGGATGGTATCTTATTACCTAAATCGGTGCAAAAAGGTTTTATCATCAAAAACCGTGATGAGGATGGTTTTTCCCGCTACGATTTTCAGTTTGCCAACAAAAGAGGTTATAAAACTACCATTGAAGGTTTAAGCCATAAGTTTGATAAGGAATTCTGGAATTATGCCAAATTAATCTCAGGTGTGCTTCGCTATGGTATGCCTATTGCTGATGCCATTGAATTGGTTGCCGGATTACAGTTGGATAGTGAATCTATCAACACCTGGAAAAATGGCGTTGAAAGAGCATTGAAAAAATATATTCCCAATGGAACACTCGCTAAGAAAGGTTGTTGCGAGAATTGTGGAT